>JAWAYL010000013.1:0-26891 GCA_038818725.1 Thermoplasmatota archaeon
TTTCTCAATTTTTTTAAAGGATAGTCGCTTCTAAAATCATCAAACAAATATTTATCAAGCTCTATTTTTCCATTTTTAACTTCAATTCCATCTCTCATCAGCAATTCAATTTTTTTCTCAGTTCCATGAGCATAGCCACCAATACTTCCATCACCTTGAATAACCCTATAGCATGGCACATCCTTATAGGGATTTTCATTCAGCATCTTTCCCACCGCACGAGACGCAACTATATCTCCAAGAGCAATTGCTATTTTTCCGTACGTAGAGACTTTACCTTTCGGAATCTGCTTCACAAGTTCATATGTTTTTTTATAGAGATTCATAAAAATTTTTTGCCTCCTCAAATCCTTTTCTAAAAGCTTCAAGATTTTTTTCAATATATTTTTCTGAAAAAGACTCCTTTATTGCTTCAACTAAACTATCTTCCTTTAATGGAAAAACACGAAGAGCATGGAATGAGCCAAGCATTACAATATTTTTTGTTAATATACTCCCGATACTATTTGCTATTTTATTTGCATCTATTTTTACTAATCTACAGTGAGATGATATTTTTTCAAATATATCTTCAATTGATGGATAAGCTTTAGTTGCAATTGCTAAAGGAGGGACAATAGGATTTATATCAGTAATAACAACTCCGTCTTTTCTAACCATTTTAAGATTTCTTAGAGCTTCAAGTGGCTCAAATGAAAGAATTGCGTCTGCTGAAAAGCTTTTTAAAATAGGAGAAAAAACATTTCCTATTCTAACAACGCATTCAACATTTCCTCCTCTCTGCGCCATTCCGTGGAGCTCTGACATAACAACATTATAGCCATCTTTAAGAGCTGATTTTGCAATTATATTTGCTGTCGTTATTATTCCCTGGCCACCAACTCCACATATAACAACGCTTTTCTTCATTTTCTCCCTATTGCTCCAAATGGACAAACCTGCACACAAACCCCACAAGCAGTGCAAATTTCTTCATTTATCTTTATTTTTTCTCCTTCAAAATAAAAAGCTGGACATGCAAACTTTATTATACATATTTTACATTTTTTGCATTTTTCTTCATCTATTTGATATTTTTCTTCTTTTCTTTTTTCAATTAATATACAAGGTGAACGAGAAATTATTACGGAAAGTTCATCTCTTTCTATAGCTCTTTTTATAGCCATTTTTGTTTCTTCTATATTTTTTGGATTCACTATTTCCACATTTTTAACTCCTATTCCTTTTACAACATTTTCAATATCAATTTTTACAGCATCTTCTCCCATTCCATTTTTGTTATTTCCTGGATGAGGTTGATGCCCTGTCATAGCAGTAGTTAGGTTATCTAAAATTATCAAAATAAAGTTATGCTTATGATGAACTGCATTTATTAAAGCTGGCAATCCAGCATGATAAAATGTCGAATCTCCTATAAAAGCAATAACTTTCTGCTTTGTTGCTTTTGAAAAGCCACATGCAGAGCCAATGCTTGAGCCCATGCATAGCAGAAAATCAGCGGTTTGGTAGGGAGGTAAAATACCGAGAGTATAACATCCTATATCAGTTGGATAAATTGCATCTTTTGGAGCTACTTGCTTGACTGCATAGTATGTTGCTCTATGAGGACAACCAGGACACATCACAGGAGGACGAGGGATAGCTCCTACATTTATATCTTCTTCTTCCTGTTGAATTCCATAAAAATCGCGCAATGCTTTGTAAATTGTATCTGGATTATATTCATAATATCTTCTAAGGGAACTAAATCCTTTTCCATATATTTCTACTTTTATTTCATTTTCCTTTGCAATCGCCTTTATTTGCTCTTCCATAAACGGCTCCAGCTCTTCCACAACAAGCACTCTTTTGCAATTCTTTAGAAAATCAACTATTTTTTTTCTTGGCAAAGGATTGCTCATACCTATTTTTAAAATTTTGCATTTTATATCTAAATCATCAATTGCTTCTCTTACATAGTTATAGCTTGCCCCACTGGTTATTATTCCATCTTCACCTCCATAGTCTTCAATTACATTAAAAACACTTTCATCTGATATTTTTTCTGCCTGCTCCATTTTTTTAATAAGCAATGGATGTAATTTTCTAGCTACTTCAGGAACAGTTACCATCATATTTTCCTTGCTAAAATATCCTTGCCTCTTTTCCATTGAAAAATTTTTACATTCTACCACACCGCGCATGTGGCTAATTCTTGTTGTTGTTCTCAAAAATACTGGCAGCGATAGTTTTTCTGAAAGATTAAACGCTTCAATTGTCATATCTTTCGCTTCTTGTGGACTACTTGGTTCAAATAGTGGCATGCATGCAAATCTTGCAAAAATTCTATTATCCTGCTCATTCTGGCTCGAATGGCAACTTGGGTCATCTGCTGTTACAATTACATGCCCTCCTTTGCATCCCACATAAGCATATGTCATTATTGCATCACTTGCTACATTAACTCCTACATGCTTCATGCATGTCAAGCTTCTTAGCCCGCTAACAGAACATGCAGCAGCAAACTCAACTGCAACTTTTTCATTTACAGAATACTGAAAATAAAAAGGTGGCTCACTTCCATTTTTTTTCATATATAATGCAATTTCTGAAAAGGTGTCAGCAATTTCTGATGAAGGGGTGCCTGGATAAGTTGTTATAATATCTACCCCTGCCTCCAGCGCACCCCTTGCTATTGCTTCATTGCCAAGCAATACTTTTTTTCCTGGTTTCAATAGCTCCATTTTATTCCTCCATAATGATTTTTGCATCTATAACTTTTGCGCCTTTCTCATATAAGAAAATGGGGTTTAAATCCATCTGACTTATATTCATTTTTTCTCCTATTTTTGATATTTTGAATAAGATATCAACAAAAGCATCTTTATCAACTTTTCTTCTATAGCCCTCAAAAATTTTATGTCCTTTCAAATCCTTAAGCATATCATAAAGCTCTTCTTTTTTAACTGGAAGCATGCGAAATGCGATATCATTGTAAATTTCGGTATATATGCCCCCTATACCAGCCATAATGCATTTCTTGAAAAGTTTATCATTATAAATGCCTGCTATTACTTCAACTCCTTGAGGAAGCATTTCTTCTACTAAAAAAATTTCCTCCTTGAATTTTTTCCTCATTTCGTTATATTTTTCAATAAGTTCTTTTTTATTTTTTATATTCAGAGCAATTGCTCCAACATCTGTTTTATGCAATATTTTTGGGGAAGAAACTTTTAGGGCGAGAGGATATTTTAAATTTAAATTATCAATATCTTTGCTTTTTTTTATTATTTTAAATTTTGTCGTTGGTATATTATGCTTGATAAGCAATTTTTTAACTTCATGTTCTGGTAATATTTTCACAAGAGAATAAGCAATATCTATTTTTAATTTTTATCTATTTTCCTCGTGAGAATAGCAATCCTAAAGAATTACCAAAAAAATAAAAAAAATAATTTTATTTACAAACATGGAAAAAATAGGAGTAATTTCAGATACTCATGATAATATATATGCAATAAAGGAAGCGATAAAAATTTTTAATGGGGAGAAAGTGAATTTTGTGATCCATGCCGGAGATATAGTTTCACCTTTTACAGCAAATATATTCAAAGGTTTGAATTGTAAAATATTTTTAATATATGGAAATAATGACGGAGATAAACTATTTTTGAAAGAAAAATTCTCTAATATAGGGGATATTAATAATGACCCATTTGAAATTAATTTAAAGGATAAAAAAGTAATAGTGACTCATAAGCCAGAATTAGTTGATGCTTTATCCTATATATATGATATAGTTATTTATGGTCATACTCATAAAATCGATATAAGAAAAGAAAATGCTTTGATATTAAATCCAGGCGAGTGCTGTGGGTATTTAACTGGAAAGAATAGCGTTGCAATTCTTTATCCGGAGAAAATGGATGCAGATGTTATTGAATTCTAAATTTAATCAATAAAAATATCGCTAAAATAAAAAATAAGATTTCGAACCCAGGAATAACTTTTTCAGAAGAAATATTTTCTCCTATATAAATATCAATTCTATCATCTTTTTTAAAGAAAAATATTTTTTCATTTTCCCCTTCCTTTATATAGAGTTCATTTTCTCCGTATGGATTTATTTTTATGCTTATTGATTTTTTACTTTTTCCAGATATATAAAATTCATAAAATTCGTTATTATTCACTATTATCTTAATATTTTTTTCATCTTTTTTTTCATTTATAAAATATACTTCTTTTTCACTTTCATTTATCTCTCCTTCCATATTGCTTACTTTAATTATCCTTTTTGCTTCGCTCCATTTCCAATCATAATCAACAATTTTAAGAATTACTGTATAGTAGCCATTTTTTTCATATTTCCATTTGCTTGATTTTGAATAATTATTCCAAGATCCTTTTTCATCAATAATTCCATCGCCATCAAAATCCCACATGTAGCTTCTTATATATCCATCTTTATCATAGCTTTTGCTTGCATTAAAAATAAAAATGTTATCGTTTCTTTCAATTGTAAAAAATGCCTCTGGCGGAAATAATTTCTCAACAACCACAACAGTTTTTGTTACAGTATCTCCATCTCCTATAACTGATGCAACAGCTGTAAGAGTAACATTATATACGCCCGCTTTTTCATATTTATAAGGAAGAATTGGAATTGGAACTTTCTTATCATAATTTCCATCTCCGTCTAAATCCCACCAGTAGCCATCGATAGGATATGCAGAATTTGAAGAACTTGCATTAAAATATATTTGCTGTCCAACAAGAACATTTCCAAATAAAATTTCTCCTTCTGGTGTTTTCATATAAATCTGATTACCTTTTTCATCTTCTATTATGAATCTTGCATCAACTCTTGCTTTTGCAATGGGGGTAAAGAGAAGAAGGATAATTAAAAGCAGAATATTTTTTTCCATGATTAAATAATAAATGCAGTTAAAATATTTTATCCTTGCTTAAAAGTTCGCAAGCCACATGATAAATATCACTTACTGAATATTCTGGATATTTCTTAATAACCTTTTTGACAATTTTTTTAACATTTTCCTCTTTACTTTCACTAACAATTTTTTTAACAATTTCTCTCAATTCTTTCCTCCTTTTTATTTCGCTGAAATGTTGATGAATTTCTTCAATAACAACAATTATTTCAATAGAAGATAAAATAAGGACAAATATAGAAAAAATGAATATGTATTTTTCTCTATTAATCAAGGAATAATAAAAAATTTCTATATCCCAAATTAAAACAAGAAAAGGTATTATGAGAGCTATCTTTTCAATTATTGTTGCAGAGAATATTTCTTTAAATCTTTCCCTTAAAAATCTGTGCCTCATTTTAAATAATTTTTTCCCTTCCTTCCGCAATTGAAATAAAATGCTCAACTCCTTCTCTTGCCCCTCTTGCAAAAATTATATCTCCTTCCTTTATAACAGTATTTTTGTCCACATTGTAAATCCACTCTCCATCTCTTTTTATTGCTATAACCCACATTCCTGTGTTAGAAGCAAGGTTTACTTCACCTAATGTTTTACCACATAATACTGAAGATGAAACTCTCACTTTTACAAGAACCTCATCAGATTCAAGCACACTTTCCTTTATTATAGGATGAAGCTCTATGTCGCGTAGCTCTACATCCGCTATTTCGCGGGCGGCATCCGCTATTGCTTCTGCGCAGTAAGCAAGTTGAATTATTGCAAGTGCTTCATTTTCATCTAACTCACCTGCTATTGCATCCCTTATTACAAGTTTTTGAAGTCTATCATTTAATTCATCAACTATGTCTTCTAGTTCATAAACTTCCTGTGCCAGCTCAATATTATCATATATTACTGATGAGTATGCAAGGTCAACCATTAATTCTGCTTTATTTTTCATCTCAAGCAATATATTTTGAGCCTCTTTCTCACTCATTAAAGCACCTCTATTTCACCTTTTAGTAATTTGCTTAAATTTTTTAATCCCTCATTTGGTCCGATGCATATCAGCATGTCTCCTTCATACAGCTTTTCCTCTCCTTTTGGCCCATATATCCACGAATTTCCTCTTCTTATAGCTATAATCCTTACTCCTGTCTCCGAAGATATTTTTAACTCCTTTATGCTTTTCTCCCTAGCTGAAGAATTTTCACCTACCTTTATCACCCTTATCATCTCAGATGACTCTTTCACCAGTGTTGGAAGAATTGGATGAGTAAGCTTATAAGATAAAATTTTTACCATGTCTCCAGCCGCATTTGCTATGCTCTCCGCCGCTTCCGCAATTTGCAGTATGCCAGCCATTTTTTCTGCGTCTTCTTTGGTGCGAGACGCCATCATTGCCATAATTCTTATCTGATAGTTTAGTTTATCCATTTTTACTTCTAAGTAGCGAACTTCATCCGCTATTTCTCTGTTATCGAAAAGAATTGCTGAATATGCTAAATCAATTATAAGTTCGCAGATATTTTTCATTTCTTTAAGAATCTCTTTTATACTTCTTGTTTCGTATTCTATTTCTTCAAATTCCGCTTTTTTCCACCGAGGAATATGTTTCATCTCAAATAATATATAATTAGAGATATTTAAAAATATTTCCAAAGTTAGGTGCTTTAAAATGATGTATATCACATCTATCCTTTCTCTGACAGCAAAAAACAGGCGAAGAATAGAAGAAAAGCATGGAAAATTTGCGTTTTTTATCTATAACTTTATGCTAAAAATTATTTCTATCTTATAGTTAGCAGCTGGCTGTAAATGGAAGAGATCAGAATATGAAAAATGGGCATAAGTAATGGTTACAAAGAAAGATTTAACAATATTTAGAGAAACCATAAGAGCATTTATATTTATTCTACATATCTCCTTTTAGGGAAAATATTTTAATATTTTCAAAATTATCAAGTGATGCTTATATTTATTCATGGTATGTGGAGTGGCCCAGAAATGTGGGAACAAATGAAAAAATATTTTGAAAGCAGGGGCTTTAAGTGTAAATGCCCTGATTTGCAAAGTATTAATAAAATAAATGCTTCTTTTTATGATTATCTCGAAATAGCTAAAGAAAATGTTAGCAAAGGAGATATTGTTGTAGGTCATTCTCTTGGAGGGCTAATTGTGCAAAAAATCGCGGAGGAGAAGGAAGTAAAAGCATGCATTGCAATTTGTCCAGCTCCTCCAAAGAGGATAAAATTTGGAAAAATGGCAATGATTGCTTCATTAAAATATTTTCCAAAAATAATTTCAAAAAAACCATTTAAGCCAGATTTTTCTTTTGCAAAAAAATATATATTTAACTGCTTGAGTGAAGAAAGGGCAAGAGAAGTATATGAAAAAATGAGGAGCGATTCATCAAAAGTAGCATATGAATTGGCAATGAATAAGATAGAGGTGGATGAAAAGAAAGTTAAATGTCCTATGCTTTTCATTGCAATGAAAGATGACAAGCTATCTACTCCGGATATGGTTAAAAAAATAGCAGAAAAGTATAGAGGAAAATTTCTAATTTATGAAGGATGTCACTGGTTTATTGAAAAATGGGAAGATATTGCTAGGGGAATTGAAAACTTTATATTTGAAATTCTTTAATTAAAAATTTATAAGGGGAATAGATTTCACTTTATGGAAGAACGAAGCAGGAAATATTTGATTTACCTTGTGATTTTGATGGGTTCTATTGCACTTCTTGACTGGTACCTATCAACAGCTATAGCGGTTGCTCTCCCGCACTTGCTTGAAGAATATTTAATAAAGGATTTTGAATTTTCAATGTGGGAAGCATTATATCTTCTCCCTACTTTGTTCATCTTTTTGCTTAATGGGCTAAATGATATAATAGGAAGAAAATTGTCAATTCTGCTTTTAATTTTAATGATGGGGCTTCCATCAATTGCCATTTTTTATTTCGCAAACTCTTTCCATTTATTCATGATTTTCTATGCAATTATAAACTTCGCTCTTGTTTCCAACATGTGGACAATACCAGTTGAGGAAGAGGCGCCAGCGAGCTCGAGGGGAAAATTAATGGGTATCGTGTATAGCATTAGCTTGATTCCGCTGGCGCCAATTGCATCATTTATAATAATTCCAAGGTTTGGATGGAAAGGAATATATGCTTTTGCCTTCATTTTTATGCTCTTAATTATTTTTGGATGGTTTTTCATGAAAGAAACGAAGAGATATGAGAAAATAAAAGAGGAAAGAAAAAAGGGAATAAGAAAAAAACATTTCTATGGAGTGGGGATAATAAGAAAAAATGATTTTAGATATATAGCCATAGGAACAGCAATATGGTTCTGCTGGCTTGCGGTTTCATTTCATTTAAAATACGTTGGACATTATTTGCAGGATATAAAGGGTTATTCTCAAAATATTTTTCTGCTTGTTTTCTTAATCGCTCAAATTCTATGCATATTCGCTGGATTTCTTGCAGGATGGATGATGGATAAAGTAGGGAGGGGAAAAACTCTTGCTTTCAGTTGCATTGCTGTCGCAACTCTTTTGATTTTAATAGATTTCTCGCCAGGAAATCTTGTGCTTGCAATATTTCCTATAACTTATTTCTTTTTCATGTTCATGTATACCTGGATAATAGTTTATTTGCCAGAAATATTTCCAACAGAGATAAGGGGTTCATGCCTTGGCTGGACAACAACAGCAGCACGCCCTTCATACATTATTGTGCCTCTTATAATATCTGGCTTGCTAAGAATTTTAACTGATATGAAATTTTTCTGGACATTTACCGCCCTATACCCATTAATTGCATTTCTTATTGTGGTTTTCACAAAACCTTATGAAACAAAGAAAAAAGAGCTTGAAGAAATTGAAGTAGAAAGAAGTTAAATTCTGCAAAAGCTCTCTTTCTCATTTTTAAAAGCTATCGCCATATGCGGCGTGTTAAAACTGAAGCCATATTCCCCTCTAACATTCATTGCTATTATTCCTCCAAATCCATTTTCAAATTTTGCCAAATTTTTTACTCCTTCCCTGCAAGCATAAAAAACATCATATCCTTTTTCAATTAAATCACAAACATTTTTTGCAAGCATTGCCCTTAAAATCGCTTCTCCATAGCCAGTAGAAGATGCGGCAGCAAAAGGAGTTGCATATGCCCCTGCTCCTGGAATTGGTGCATCTCCAACCCTTCCTCTTTTTTTCAATGGTGTTCCTCCTGTTGAAGTAGCAGAGGCAATATTTCCATATGCATCAACCGCAACGCATCCGACGGTAGAAAAAGCAATTGAGGGCTTTGAATTATTACTTTTCATTTCCTTCCATCTTCTTATTTCTCTTTCAGTTATTAAAATTTTATTTTCAATTAGTTCAAATCCTTTATCGCTCGCATATTTTTCAGCTCCATCTCCTACTAATATAGAAAAATTCTCCTCTTCACATATTAACTTTGCAATTCTTACAGGATTTTTTATTCTCTTTACAGCACATACTGAGCCAAATCTTCTATTTTTACCGTCAAAAACAATAGCATCAAGCTCAACTTCTCCATCTTCATTTAAAAATGAGCCAATGCCCGCATCAAATGTTTCATCATCTTCCATATATGCAATTGCTTCAACAACCGCTTTTAAAGCATCTTCATTTAAATAATCATATCCAATCTCAACAGCTTTTTTGCATCCCTTAATATGTGCTGATTGCAATTCTTTTGGTATATTCCACGCACCACCGTGAACAATTATCCCTTTCATGAAATTAATTCATCAATCAAAAGATGTTTTTTTCCTAATTTTTCAATTTTTTCAATTTTCTCTTTTTCATCTGGAAGAATTGAAGGTTGCAAAGCATCAACCATTTTTGCAACAGTATATGTATCCTGCCTAACTGAAAGAAGAGGAATTTCCTTTTCATTTGCTTTAGCAATTATTGTCGCAGGAGGAATTATATTGTTTGTGAGCAAAATGCAGGAAGTATCTTCTTCAAGACAAGCGGTTATAACATCTGTTCTATCTCCTCCAGTAATTATAAGTTTTTTACTTTTTCCAAAATCTGGGTGCCTCTTTATTTCAGGAGCGGAAAGAGCAGCTATAAAAACATTTTCAATTTCTTTGCCGAGCCCGCCTTCGCCTGCCACAACCTTTGCAAAAATTTTTTCAACAAGATAGCTAACTCTTATTTTCTTAAGTTCTTCAATGTAAGGGAGATATCCAAAAAACTTCATTTTTCTTTTCAAAATTTCTTTTTCAATCTCTTCAACATTTTCCCTTACTTTATTAATTATTATTCCTGATTTTTTAGCAATTTTTTCTACATAGCATAATTTATCAAGTATTTCATAATAATCGCCAGACAAAACAAAAATAAGAGAAGCGTTGACCATTGAAGCTAAAGAAAGAGCATCCATTCCAATAAATGCTCCATCCCATATATATTCTCCCCCCTCTATCATGAAAAATTCTTTTCCATCAGATAATTTTTCATATCTTTTCATGAATTCTTTCTTTACATCTGGATAAAAATGTAATATTTTTGAATGATGCAGTCCAAGACACATTTCCTCAATGCTATAATCGATGTCGAAAATTTCTTTAAATAGCAAGGTATCGTAATCAACAATTTTTTTTTCTTTATGAACTGGATTGCTTCCTATCGGTTTCATATATCCTATTTTTTTATTCACGCATTTTCCTATCGCTATTTCAACAACACTCTTTCCAGATTTTTTATCCAGCGAAGATATAACAATTTTTTTCATTTTTTCACCTTTATGCTTATTCTTGCATCAACTACTTTTACACCTTTTTCATATACCATTAAAGGATTTATATCTAACTCTTGAATTTCATCAAATTTTGTGACAAGCAAACCTATTTTATAAATTACATCTACTAAGCTTTCTATATCTTTTCTTTTTTCTCCTCTAACTCCTTCAAGAAGAGGATATGATTCTATTTCCTTTATCATTTTTCTTATTTCATTTTTTGATGCAGGAGCGATTCTGAAAGAAACATCTTTCATTACTTCTACATAAACTCCTCCCAACCCAAACATTATAACTTTTCCAAATGAATCATCTGTTGTGGCTCCTATTATTGTTTCAACACCTTTCTCAACCATTTTTACTATTTCAACTCCTCTTATTCTTGCCTTAGGAGCATTTCTTTTGCAGTTTTCCATTATTGCTTCATATGCCTCCGCCACCTCCTTTTCATCATCTATATTTAGCACCACCCCCCCAACATCAGTTTTATGAATTATATCTTCAGAAATTATTTTCATTGCAACTGGATAACCTATTTTATTTGCATGACTTATTGCTTCTTCAATATTCTTTGCAACTGCAAAAGGCGGAACATCTATATTAAGGCACGAAATTATTTCTTTTGCCTCATCTGATAGCAACTTATCTCTTCCTTCTCTTATCGCATTATCTATTATTTCTCTTATTTTTCTTTCATTCATTTCAATTTCATCAAATTTGCTTTCTTCTTGCTCCTCACAAACCTTATATAAGGCATATAATGATGAAACAGCATCTTCTACATCACTAAAAGCTGGAATGCCTCGCATATTTAAAGATTTAATTACATCACTTGCTCCTTTTCCACCAAATATAACGTAAAGAGCTGGCTTATTATATTTTGGATGTGTTTCAATTATTGCCTTCTCTATTTCCTGCGGGCTAAGATCACCTGCTTCACAATAAAGAGCTAATATGGAATGAATGCTCTCTTCCTGGAATGCTCTTTCAAGCGCTTTTTTATAGTCATCCCCCCTGGCTTGACCAGTAACATCAACAGGATTTTTATATGAGCCAAAAGACGGTATAACATCCTGAAAAGTTTTTCTAAGCACTTCCATATCATCAAAAAGATGAAGACCATATTTTTCACATGCATCAGCAGCTATAACTCCAAGCCCTCCTCCATTTGTAACAATAACCACATTTTTCCCAGATGGTTCAGGAGAAAGTGCAATAGTTGTAACCCAGTTAAGTCCATCCTCAAGGCTTTCCGCCCGCAAAACGCCAGCTTGGCGGAAGGCTGCGCTGAAGATGGCATCGCTTCCAGCAAGCGAGCCTGTGTGGCTTGCAACAGCTCTTGCACCTGCTTTACTTTTTCCTGATTTCAGGACAATTATTTTCTTCTCTTTTGGTCTTTTTGAGAGGAGATTTAAAAACTCAAGTCCGTTTTTCATCCCTTCAATGTAGAGAAATATTACTTTTGTCAAGCTGTCATTGAAGAGATAGGAAAGTATATCCACTTCATCTATATCAGATTTATTTCCTAGTGAGACTATTGCTGACAAACCCATGTTTTCTTCAGCTGTTTTTCCAATCATTGCAATTCCTAAAGCCCCAGATTGAGTTACAATTGCTATATTTCCTTTCTTTATTTCCGCTGGTCCAAACGTTGCATTTATTGGTGCAATTCCTGAATATATTCCAAATACATTTGGACCAAGAATGCGCATTCCATATTTTTTTGCTTTTTCAACTAAAATTTTTTCTCCTTCAATGTTTCCAATTTCTGAAAAACCAGATGTTATAACGACTGCAAACTTTGATTTTTTTGCAACATCTTCAATTATATTTACTGCAACATTTGCTGGAACAACTATTAATGCTAAATCAATTTCATCATTTATTTCATTTATGCTTCTATAAACCTTTAAGCCAAAAAGCTCGCCACCATTTGGATTTATAGGATATATCTTTCCTTTATATCCAGATAAAATTATATTCCTCAAAACAGTATGCCCTATCTTGCCTTCATGATGTGAAGCTCCAACAATTGCAACACTTCTTGGATTGAATAGCAAATCAAGCACAAGTGTATAGCATATCCCTTATATATTTTTTGAAGCAAAATCCAATTTTATTCTATATAAATAGCTGGCCTATATGGCATTGCATCTTTCCTTTTTTCTTTCAATTCATCTTCTCTATATATCTCTACTTTCGCATTCAGCTCTTTTTCAATAAAATCCTTTGCATTCTCAAAATAATTTTTTTCATCTATGTAAAAAAATTCTTCCTTTTTTACTTCTTCAGCAATTTTTGATATAAACTTGCTTGCTTCTCTCATATCTATGCCCATTTCTTTTGCTTTTTCAAACAATTTTTTAATATCAAATTTTCCTTCTCTTTTAATTTCTGTTGCAATTTCTGCAATTTTCCATTTCCATTCCGAAGCAACATAAATATATATTTTTTCTCCTTTAATTCCAGTAACCTTCCTTATTTCTTCTATATCCTCAATTGTTTTTATTAGCACTTCTTCCGCTTTTATTATCTTTTCATCAATTTCTCCATATTGAGGAAAATTCTCAAGCGAAACCAATCCGTTGCTAACTTTTTCCCACATTTCCTCCGCTATATGGGGCGTAAATGGTGCCATCATTGCAATCCATTTCTTCAAAAATTTGATTATGCTTGCTTCTCCTTCCCTTTTAACATACCAGCTAAAAATGCTTGGTATATCAAAAAATATTATCATCGATGCCTTTCTCAAATCAAATTCATTCATTGCATCCATGGCTTCTTTCAATTTTTTATTAAAAGCGGATTCAAGCCATCTATCAACTTCTTTTTCTTTTCCATTCAAATTAATTAGCTCATTGAATTGCTGATACAATTTTATTATCCTTCTTTTATATTGCTCAACAGTGCTTGATTGCCATTCCAAATCTACAAAAGGTGAGCTAGCATTTGCATAATAAAGGCGCATTGCATCAACTCCATAAATTTTTGCTGCATCAGGAATTGGCTCCGCCCCTCCTTTTGATTTTGAAATTTTTCCCTGTTTTTGAGTAATCCACCAGTTCACAAATATGCCTTTGGGATAAAACTCTGGAGGAAATATTGCAACATGATTCATTATAAAAACTGGAAAATGTACAGTTTTATGCTCCTTTCCTCCTAAATTTATATCAACTGGATACCAGTAAATGAAATCTTCCCTTATTTTTTTCCATATCTCATTTTTTTCCTTTCCTATGCCAAGAAAAACATAATCAAAAAATTCATCATTCATCTCTTCATTTCTTATTTTTCCTTCATTTACATATTTTGAAATTACATAATATGCAGGATATATTGTTGAATCAGATATTGGCTCAATAATCCATTTTTCATCAAAAGGAAAAGGCGTCCCAAGCCACGAGCCTTGCCTAACGCATGCCCTGTCATCGAACCAATCAAGAATTTTTGGAAGCTCTTCCTTATATTCAGCAGGATAAATATTCATATTTTTTACCCATTCTTTGCTTTTTTCAGTTAGCTCAAAATCGCTATATTTTATAAACCATTGCTCAGGTATATTTTTAATAACAACTTCTTCTCCACATCTGCATATAACTCTTTTTGAAAATTCTCTCATTATTTCAGCATTTCCTGTGGAAAGCATTTCTTCCTTTATTTCTTCTTTTGCATCATTTATTTTTCTCCCTGCATAAGCCATGCAATTTTCATTTAAAATTCCTTTATGAAACTCTTCCTTATATATTATTTCAGTTGCTTCATCAAGCTTTTCCTTTTCCATCTGATTTTTTATTCCCATTTTTTCAACAATATCTTTTGCAGGAATATCATAGCCTTGTAAATCAATTATTTTAATTGGCTCAACTGGCATACCAACGTCAACCAACGCAATGTAGTCATAAGGTGCATGAGCTGGAACACTCATCACAACGCCTGTTGCAATATTTACATCAACAAAACTTGCATGTAAAATAGGAATTTCTCTACTTATTATAGGGGCAATGCATTTTTTACCAACAATTTCCTTTCCTTTTATTTCCCCGACTTTTTCAACATTTTCAAACTGAAAAGATAGCTTCTTAAAACCTTTTTCAGATAAAATCCATTCTTCTTTGCCTATTTTTGCAATTACATATTTTTCATCTCCATTTATCCACATATTTGTTACCCCAAAAATTGTTTCCGGTCGCAATGTTGCTGCTGGCAAAATTTTTCCATCAAACTTAAATTTTATAACAACAAATTCAAGAATTTCAGCATCTCCTCCTTCAGATATATCTGTTTCTGATTTATCAACTGCAACTGGTCCGCAATTTGGGCAGAAAGGAGCAAAATGGGGCTTTTGCAATAGAAGATTTTTTTCCATTAACTTTTTGAACTGCCATTGAATAAATTTTTTATAGCCATCTGATATTGTGTCCATAAGGCGAGTGTAATCAATTAAAAAACCAAATCTCTTCCAGTAATTTTCAACATATACATTGCTGAAATATTTAACTACTTCCTTTGCATCAGAAAGTTTTTTTATCACTTCTTCAGGACAGCCATTCCTCCTTAAATACTCAATTGTTGCTTCATCATTTTTTGCAATTTTTTTGGCCAAGCTTACAGCCGGCAAGCCAGTAGCATGGAAGCCAGCAGGAAAAATTACATCATATCCCTGCATTTTTTTATATCTTGCTATTATATCTGCATATGTAAAGCCTCGCATATGCCCAACATGCAGATAGCCAGAAATTCCAGGATATGCAAAATGGATAAAAAATTTCTTTCCTTTTTCCTTTCTTGCTTCATATATTTTTTCTTCATACCATTTCTTCTGCCATTTCTTTTCTATTTCTTCAAAATCCATCAAAAAGGAAAAAGAGCGTATTATATAATTTTATTCCCAATCAAGCAATCTTTTCTCTCCTTCTATTTTCTTTATATCAGTTATATCCTGAGTAACTTCTATTGTTCCAACATATTCTCCATCCTTTCTTACCGCAAAATATCTTATGAGTATTTTTCTCCCGTTCATATTAATCCAGAATTCAGCAACATCTCTTTTTCCCTTTTTGAATTCATCAAGTATTTTATTTACAATATGAACGCTCTTGCTTGGATGACAATTCTGAACTTTTCTTCCAATTATGGCTTTTGTCCTAACAAAAATTCTATCCTTTGACTGATTGAAATACTTTACAGTATCATTTTTATCAACAAAAGTAATATCAAAAGGAATTGTATTTAATATTGCCTCAATTTCCTCAGCTTTAATTTCGCCCGTCTCAAAATTTATAGCTCCTTCTTTAACTTCTTTTTTTATTTTAATGTCTATTTTCTCTGGCTCAAATGCAAAATATCCAATTTCATCAAACTGCTTCCTTATTTCCTTCCATTCTTCACTGCTTATCACATCAATTGCTGTAGGAAAAAGTATCTTATTCTCCTTATAAAAAT
This sequence comes from Thermoplasmatota archaeon, assembly GCA_038818725.1. Classification (GTDB taxonomy): domain Archaea; phylum Thermoplasmatota; class E2; order UBA202; family JdFR-43; genus JACIWB01. Next base: position 16,133 of record JAWAYL010000013.1, read on the forward strand.
GGCTTTTTACAAATTCTTCAAGCTCCTTAATTTTTTCTCTTTTCCCTTCAAATATTTCTTTTTTCATTCCTCTTATTTTTTCATGTTCCCTCCACATGATGGCGGGCGGCTCCACTATGCCATGCTTTTCTAAATAGGGGAAAAGGACATTTTCTTCCCTTAAATAGTGCTTTTCAGAATTTTTTAATAGCCCTATGTCTCCGTTTTTTATTGCTTCTTCAATTTTTTCATGCTCTTTTAGCAGAATTTTTACTGGATGCCAATCTGGAAGAGAAATTTCCTTTTCAATTTTTTCTTTAAAGAGGGAAAGATGTACATCACATAATTTATGAATTTCCTCTCTTGGAATTCCTTCATTTATTAATTCCTGTTCAACTTCAGCAATTTCACTTGCTTTTAAATCTTTCATAACTTCCTTTAGTTTATCTTTAACTTCTTCAATGTTTGCTCCTTCATGAATCTGCTTAATTATGCTTTTCAAAATACCTTTTTTATCTCCAAATGCTTCCATGAATTAAATTAAAAACATATATAAATATCTTGTAGTATTTCCGAAGGCAGGGGTGCTACAACAATTATTAGAATGGACTGCATTGCAAAGAATGGGCTTAAGATATGAAAATGAAACATTTAGAAAAGCAATAGAGGTTAGTTCAGCATCCTTAAAGCAAGATTGAAAAGATTGGAAAGACGGCTAATTGCTTTCCTTTATAATCTGGAGATGAAAATTTGTTGACATGCTCATCCGCTGATTCAAAAATGTTAAATAGCACAAAATTCATTCTTGTTAATGGAAGAGTTATATAGAATTGATAAATTTGGAGAAGATTTTGAAAAATTAGTTGAGGAGATAGATTCCATTTTGAAAAGCTCTTATAAAGAGAGAGAAATTCTTGAAAAACTTAAAAAAATAATCTCCTCAGAAAGACTTAACAGACTAAAGGAAGCCATTGATTCAATGAAAAAGAAAGTTGAGAGCGCAGAAGAAAGAAACCTTGCTATCCTGCAAGAGGCAGAAAGATATAGAAACGAGCTTGAAAAAGAAAGGAAAAGGCTTGAGAAGTTGTGGGATGCTTATAAAATACAAGAAAATGAGCTTGCTTCATATGATGAAAAATTGATGGAAAAGGAAGAGAAAATAAAAGAAAGAGAAAAAAAAATAAAGGAGCTGGAGGAAAAAATTGAGGAAATGGAAGAATTAAAAGAAGAGAGGGATAAACTCAGCAGAGCTATAAAGGAAATCGAAGAAAAGAACAGTGAGATTGATAGATTAAAAAAAGAATTGGTTATAGAAAAAGAGAAAAGCTCCTCAATGGAAAAAGAAATTGCTGAGCTTAGAAAATATATTCCATATAAAAAAGAGGCGGAGGAGCTTAGAGAAAAAATTAAGGAACTTGAGCCATTGAAGGAACTAATAAAATACAGAGAGAAAAGTAGAGAAATTGAAATGCTCTATAAGAAAGAACAGGAGAGACTGGCAAAACTTTATAAGAAATATGAAGAGTTGAATAAAGAATATGAAGAGGTTAAGTCAAAACTTGCTAAATGGGAAAAATGGTATGAAGAAAATAAGAGTTATATAGAAGCAGCTTCAAATGCTTTCAGCAAATTTAGGCTCCCTGAATAAATAAATATTTTAGCGAAAATTCTTCAAACTTTATATATTGATATGTAATAACCTTTGAGAATGATTGAGGAACTTGAAAAAGTTAAAGAATTGGAAAGAGAAAGCATTGAAAGAATAGAAGAAGCAAAGAAAAAAGCAGTATGGATTTTAGAAAAAGCAAGGGAGAAAGGAGAAAAGGAAAAGGAAAAAATAATTGAAAAAGCTTTAGAGGAGGCAAAAAAATTTATTAAAAAAATAACTGAGGATGCTGAAAAAGAGGCGAGAAATATAGAAAAGGAAGGCATAAAAATCTCAGAAATAATAAAAGAAAAAGCTAAAGAAAAAATAAATTATGTAGCTGAGGAGATATTTCAGGAGTTGATAAGGTGATGCTTCCTTCCAGTATGAACAAAATTACAATAATGATTCAAAAAAAAGACAGCGATAGTTTAGTTAAAAAACTTCATGAAGAAGGATTACTTGAAATTGAAAGAATAAGCGAACTCGATATTTCAGAAGAGAAAATGCATCCAGATGTAGAAATTTTTGCAAAATATGATTTGCGGATAGGGAGGATAATTGATATATTGGAGAAGTATAGCAAAGAAAAAAAGGGTTTTTTTTCAAAAGATTTTGAAAAAAAGAAAGTTAAAAGAAAGAGTGAGAAAGAAAAAATAAAAGAAGCAGAGAAAATTCTTTCGGAAATAGAAAACGAGGTTCTTGCTAGGGAAAATGAAATAAAAGAATTAGATGTAAAAATTTCAGAGCTTGAAGAGAAATTAAAAAAGCTTGAATATTTATCTACTTTTGATATAGATATTTCATGGCTGAAAAAATCAAAATATACCATAGTTAAGTGTGGTTTATGCAGCGACATAGAAGCATTAAAAATTAATGATGAAATATATTTTGAATATAAGAAAATAGAAAAAAAGAAAGAAAATCTTTGGCTGGCTATTATAGTTGCTCACTCTTCTTTTGAAAAAGAGATTTCTCAGATTAAAAACTTTGAAGAGATATATATCGAAGGAGAAGGAAAAGTTTCTGATGTTATAAAAAAAATAAGACATGAAATTGAAGAAAAAAGAAGAGAAAAAAAAGAGATTGAGGAATGGTTAGCAAATCTATATAAGGAAAGAAGAATTGATTTATTTGCAATAAAAGAAGAGATGCAGATTGAAAAGGAGAGAAAGGAGATATATGAAAAATTCTGGAAAACAAACTATACCTATCTTATTGAAGGATGGTGTTTATCTGAAAATGCAGAAAAAATTGAGAAAATTGTTGAAGAAATAACAGATGGAAATTCTTATTTAAAAATAGAAAAAATTGGGAGAGATAGTGAAAAGCCACCTGTGCATCTCAAAAATCCAAGATGGGCAAAAACTTTTGAAATGTTGCTTGAATTTTTTGCAACACCAAAATATAATGAAATAAATCCCACCACTTTTATAGGAATATCAATTGTAATATTTTTTTCTCTTATGTTGGGCGACGCTGGCTATGGGCTTGTCATACTTTTGATATCTCTTTTTGCTTACCTAAAGTTCAAAAAAAGCGAGGCTATAAGGAGCTGGGCAATTGTTGGAATTATGGTCGGCTTAGGAAACATAATAACAGGTTTAATTTTTAATAGCTTTTTTGGAGATTTTATCCCTAGATACATATACAAGGATACAAAAAAATTGCTTTATAGCGCAAATATTTTTGGAATAGAGTTGCCAATTGATGCAATTCATAAACCAATTCTTATTCTATCAATAACACTGATAATCGGGTTAATACATCTTAACTTAGGATTAATTTTGGGAATATATCAGAATATAATAAGAGGAAATAAAAAGAAAATTTTCGAAGAACAAATATCATTTATTCTTCTTGAAATTGGAGCTGCAATGCTTATAGGACAAAGAATTCTTCATTTATGGGAAATAAAGGGAATAATGCTATTTCTTGCCATTATTTTTACTCTCATTGGTTTAATTTTTATATTTAAAAGAAAGGGACCAATGGGTTTTTTTGATATAACAGGCTTTATGGGTGATTGGCTTTCTTATTCTAGAATACTAGCTTTGGGATTAGCAACAACTGGAATGGCAACAACAATAAACATTTTTGGACAGGTTATTCCAACAATAGTTGGAGCATTAGGAATAATTTTAACTCCTATTGTTCTTATTATAGCACATTTTGCAAACACTATTTTGCAATCACTTGGAGCTGGCATACATAGCTTGCGTCTTCAATATGTTGAATTTTTCAACAGGTTTTATGAAGGAGGGGGTAAAAAATTTATACCTTTCCGCATTAAAAGAAAGTATACGGAGGAAATAACATGAAAATGAAATGGAAAATGCTGGTGATATGTGCGATGTTTTTGTTAGCGACACCTTTTGCTGCAGCGGGCGAGGATGAAATAAAAAGCGAGATAATAATTGGATGCATGATAGCTGCTTCAATAACAGGAATAGCATCTGCTATTGGGCTTGCATTATCAGGTGTATCCGCGGTTGCAGTTGTGGCGGAAAAACCTGAGCTTTTTGGGAAAACTCTTATACTCCAGCTTCTTCCAATGACTCAATCTATCTATGGTCTTCTTACCGCGATATTGCTCATGATGGGCGGCGGGTTGCTTGCTGGAGGAGGAGAGGTTACGCCTTTGATGGGCAAGGGGGCAATATTTATAGGAATGATAGTTGGCTTCACTGGCTTATCAGCAATTATGCAGGGAATGATTGCTTCTTCAGCTATAGCTGGCACTGCAAGAAATCCTGGAATAACTGCCCGTGGAATAATGTATGCTGCAACAACTGAAACAATGGCAATATTTGGTTTGCTAATTGCTATTCTACTCATGACAGGAATAGGTTTCCTATGACGCTTGAAAAATTGATGCAAAGAATAAAAGAGGAAGCAGATAGGGAAATAGAAGAAATAATAGCGAGAGCTGAGGAAGAGGCAAAAAAGATAATAGAAGAAGAGAAAAAGAAAGGTATGGAAGAGGCAGAGAAAATTAGCTTACATGCAAAAAAGGAGGCAGAAAAAATAAGTGAGAAAATTTTATCAAATGCAAGAAGAAAGGCAAAGCTATATGAAACAAATGTAAAAGAAGAAATAATTCAGGAATGCATGGAAAAAATTGTTGAAAAATTAAAGATGCTTGATGGAAAAAAATATAGCAATTTTGTTGAAAAAAATCTTACTCTTGCTATGAAAGAAATAAAAGATGGATATATATTATTTACAAGAGATGAGGATATAAAAATTGCAAAGAAATTTGGAATTGAGGCAAAGGAAAAAATAGATGGAATTGGTGGAGTTATCTTAAAAAGCAGGGATGGAAAAAAGGAAATAGACTTAACTTTTGATTTTCTGATAGAAAAAAATAGAGAGGATATTAGGATAAATATAGCAAAAAAAATATTTGGTGAAAAATGATTTTTGAACTATTTGTAGCAATGGCTGGCGCTGGCGCTGCATTGAGCCTGCTTCCTTCTCTTTATGTTCTTGCAAGATTTTCTTATGCAAATGCAAGGTTTAGCGCAATTGAGCCGATTTTTTTAAAGGAAAGAGAAATTGAGAGATTAATTGAATCAAAAAATCTTGATGAATTCAGAAATAATGTTTTAAGCAAAGATTTTGTTTTGTATGGTGAAAACGCATTGCAAATTCAGGAAAGCATAGATGAAAGTCATCGAAAAATAATAATTATGGCAATGAATGATTCACCTAAAAGTGTTAGAAAATTTTATAAATTATGGCTTAAAAAGATAGAGATAGAAAAGCTTAAATATGCGATTGAAAAAAAGATGCATGGAGAAGAATTTGAGATAAAAGTTTTTGATAATGAAATAAAGGAAATTATAGAGGAATTAAGGAGAGGAGAGGAAAGAAAGCTAAAAGAAATTTTTAACGTTTCTCTTGATATGCCATTTGAAGAAATAGAAAGAGAAATAGATAAAAAAATTATAAATGAATTGCTTGAGTTAAATCTTCCACGCCATTCAAGAAAAGCAAAAAATAAATTTGTAAGGTCAATGATTGATATAATGAATATAAAATCTATTCTAAGAGGAAAATATTATAAGCTTAAAGATATAGAAAAAAATGTAATTCCTCACGGCTGGGAGCTGGCGGAATGGCAGATTGATAGATTGCTAAAAATAGATTCTATATCAGAGATAATTTCTCTTCTTGAAGGAACTTCCTATTATACTCCTCTTAAGGAAGCGATAGTTGATTTTGAAAAAGAAGGAGTAATTGCTTTTGAAAGAGCTCTTGATAAACATTTATTAAATATTTCATGTTTGATAGCAAAGGAAAATCCTCTTGCACTTGGGCCAGGAATAAGATTTTTAATTGAAAAAGAATTTGAAGCAAGAAATCTGAAGGCAATTGCAAAGGGTATAGAAGGAAATATGAGAGATTTAAAATTAATGGTGATTGCTTGAAAATAGCAGGAATAGTAGATGGAGAGCTTGAAACATTGCTGAAAATGGCTGGAGCAAATATTTATAGCTATGAAGAATTTGATGAAATTATAAAAAGAGAGGATGTTGCAATTCTCATTATTTCAGAAAAATTCACAAAATTGCTTGAAGGAAAAATAATTAAACATCGCTTGCATGGAGATATGCCTTTTATTGTTGAGATTTCTGGAGAAGATTCTCTAAAAAGAGTTATTGTAAGAGCGGTTGGGCTGGAGGTATAAAAATGAAAGGAAAAATAATAAGCATCTCAGGGCCAGTAGTAAAGGCGAAGGAAATGAAAGGAGCAAAAATGTATGATTTAGTTAAAGTTGGAGAAGAAAAATTGGTTGGAGAAATAATACAACTAAAAGAGGACAAGGCAGTAATTCAAGTATATGAAGATACAACAGGACTTAAGCCTGGAGAAAAAGTAGAAAGCACAGGAATGCCTCTTTCAGTTGAGCTTGCTCCAGGATTACTAACTTCAATATATGATGGTATCCAAAGACCTTTGCCTGAGATTGTTAAAAAATGCAATGAATTTATAAAAAGAGGAGTTGAAGCTCCTGCTATAGATAGGAAGAAAAAATGGGAGTTTATTCCAATTGTAAAGGAAAGAGAAAAAGTGGAGGGAGGAGATATTTTAGGAATTGTAAAAGAAACTCCAATTGTTGAGCATAAAATAATGTTGCCACCTGAATTTGGAAAAGCAAATGTAGAAAGCATAGAAGAAGGAAAATTTATGGTTGATGAGCCAATTGCAATTGTTGGAGGAAGAGAAATATGCATGCTACAAAAATGGCCCGTAAGAAAGCAACGCCCTTTTAAAGAAAAACTCCCTCCCTCCTTACCTCTTATAACTGGGCAAAGAGTTTTTGATACATTTTTCCCTATTGCAAAAGGAGGAACAGGAGCAATTCCTGGCGGTTTTGGGACAGGAAAAACAGTAAGCCAGCATCAACTCGCGAGATGGAGTGATGCAGATATAGTTGTTTATATAGGATGTGGCGAAAGAGGAAATGAAATGACAGAAGTATTGCGCGATTTCCCTCGCCTTAAAGACCCAAAAACAGGACATCCTCTGATGGAAAGAACTGTTTTAATAGCAAATACATCAAACATGCCAGTTGCAGCAAGAGAGGCAAGCATATATACAGGAATAACAATAGCAGAATATTATCGAGATATGGGCTATGATGTTGCTCTTATGGCAGACTCGACCAGCAGGTGGGCGGAAGCATTAAGAGAAATTTCTGGAAGACTCGAAGAAATGCCAGGCGAAGAAGGCTATCCTGCTTATTTAGCGTCTCGTCTTGCTGAATTTTATGAAAGAGCTGGAAGGGTAATAGCGATGGGTAGCAACAGGAGGGAGGGCTCAATTTCTGTTGTAGGAGCAGTCTCCCCGCCAGGTGGAGATTTTTCAGAACCAGTCACTCAAAATACTTTAAGAATAGTGAAAGTTTTTTGGGCTCTTGATGCTGAACTTGCTGATAGAAGGCATTTTCCGTCTGTAAATTGGCTTCGCTCCTACTCCTTATATCTTGAAAGAGTGAGTAAATGGTGGGAAAATAATATTGGAAATGAATGGTTGAAATTACGTAATGAGGCAATGGCTTTGCTTCAAAAAGAAGAAGAATTAAAGGAGATAATAAGATTAGTTGGTCCTGATGCTCTTCCAGCAATTGACAGGGTTATACTTGAAGGAGCAAGAATAATAAGAGAAGATTTTCTACAGCAGAATGCATATCATGAAATTGATACATATTGCCCTCCCAAAAAACAATATGAAATGCTGAGAATAATCATTAGATTTTATAATTTGATGAAAGAATGTGTTGAAAAAGGAATAGATTTTGAAAAGTTAAAAAATTTAAAGAGTAAGGAAATGATAGCAAGAATGGCAACAACTCCAAATGAAGAATGGGAAAAGAGATTTAAGGAAATAGAAAAATATATGGAAGAGGAAATAGAAAAATTAAAGAAAACTTAGCCAAAAACATCATACCATATTCCATTTATCATTATCTTAAAAATCAACTCTTCCAAAAGAATGAAATAACCTTCTTTATGGAATATTGGTATTTCTTTTTGCCAAGTAACTTTGAAATTTTCAGCAACCATTGATTTAATTTCTATTAATATGCCAAAGGTATTTGCTATACTAAAATTGAAGGAATAATGGGAAAGTGTTTCATTGTTTGTATCAATAAAAATATATCCAGGTATTGAAAGATTCCATGCAATTTCAAAATGCCCTGCTTGATGAATTGAAAAAGTTTTTAAATATATATTCTCTTTTTCTGCTTTTATTTCAATTTTTAAACCTTTAAAACCATCTACTTTTAGATATCCTTCCTGCGAAATTTTCCAATGAATTGTTGATTCGCCTGTAAGATTTGTTATCATGAAATAATTTTTCGGATTTTCTATTGCATCAGCTATAACAAAAGTTGTTTTTTTCTCGTCTATATATATGTAAAAGTAACCGCTTTCATTGAATACTGCTGTCAATCTTTTTGGAAGATATTCCATCTTTATTATGAAATCAAAGTTTCCAAATTCTACTATAAGAGTTGAATTAAATGTATCATTTGCCATATAATCAAATCTTTTCTCATCTTTTGAAAAACTTATTGAAAAACTCATTTTATTTGGTAAGTTGTCTATTGTTAAATTAACTGCAAAATTATCCAAATATCTAAATCTTATTTTCTGTTTTATTTCAGCATTTCTCTCAATTGAAAAATTAATTTTGTTTAAAGAAACATTTGGAGAAATCTTAATCAATGAAGAGGCGGCGGGGAAATAATCTATGAATAACTTTTTTTCATCAAACTCAACTATAACTGATAAATTACTATTTTCTCCATCAAAAATAGGTTCAATATTTATATAAAATTCTGGATCTTTTTTATAAAATATATAGGGAAAGACCCATACAACTTCTCTTATTTCTTTTGGTATCTCCTCTTTTTCAGGAGAATAATAACCTATTCTTATTTGATGAGAAGATATTAGCCCACTGAAAGATATTTCAAATTCCCCATTTTTTATTTCATCTCCCATCCTTATTACTTTCATTGCAAATGCAACAGTTAAAATTGGTCCTATATCAATGCTCTGGATGAGAGGTAAAAAAATTAAGCTTATTCTTATATCTTTTCCATTTTCACCTGTGCTATGATTATTGTCAACATCTATTCCAAAAAAAGATTGAAGCAATGGGGTATATTTCTCTATTCCATTATATTTCGTATATATTGAAAAATATCCGTTAGATTTTGCTTTTTTAAATTCCTTAAAATATCCCTTTTTATTTACAAATCCACTTCCTGCTGGTGCAATCATCAAAAGAAGAATTAAAACCGCAATAATCTTCTTCATGCTAATAAATAGCATACCAATATATTAATTTTAGTATCCTCCTATCTTTAAGCTTGGATCACCCAACAAAATCCATTGCTGAACTGTTTTTACATGTCCTGCCTCAAAATCGCTCATATCAAAACTATTTATATATTCAGTAATTGCTCCTGCATGCGCTTGCCCAAGAATTTGCTTGCTCTTTTCTCCGTATTGCCTGAAAAATTCTATTGTAATCCAGCCATCTCCTCCTCCTGTTGTGCAGTCCCTGCCAGGCATTCCATAGCCCAAGCCAGTGTTTCCAATGCTTGCTATCGCTCCCCCATTTGCCTTGCTCACAATTCGCCAGCTTAAGCACTCTGGAACTGGCTGTCCATATGTCCACATGTAATTGTCAGGAAAACCAAACAGGTGGAAGGCATTTAAAACAGCAGGTATGATCGAAACATTAAATTGGCTATTATGGCATCCTCCAATAACTGCGATTGGTAATTTTTCACCATTTTTCAAAGTATCTACTGGAAATACAGGGAAACTTATATATGGGAACCATGGTCTCAGATTTGTTACAGTTAAGCCAGTTAAGCTTGCATGCTGTCTATTTCCAGGTATGCCAGGAAGATGGTCGCCCCAAGAATTCGGGCTTCCATGTCCTGACATAAACAAAAATCCACACCCTTTACTGATTGCATTTATTACATCATCCATACAAGTGAATTTTCCATTTGATGCCCATAATATTTCTCTTTCAAAATCTTCAGGCATATAATATAATGCTCCTCCTCTTCCATTTAAAATCTTTTCTCCAGTTGTCCATTCTCCTTCATAATACATCTCTGTATTATTTCTCCATTCATCAAAAACAATTTCACCTTTATCATTTTTAATCCATACATGAACGCTTGTTAAATTTCCATATGGTTTTGGATCATAAGATTTTCCTCTTATATAAAGAACCTCATTTAAATAGGTAACATTTGCCCAAGGATTAAAGGTATTTAAATATGCTTCACTCTCTGAAGGAACATATATATAATCATTTTTTCCTAAGATATCTCCATCTGAAACAGATACAATTTCAGCAATTGGAGGAGCGGGATATCCATTTTTGAGAGCTGGATTTAGGTGATCATCATGATTGAAATGCAGGCTTGTGCTCTTTGTCTTATCAACTGTTATTTCTATTTCATCTATTGGTCCAGCTTCACCTTCTGCATTAATACTTTGTGCATATATGGTATATTTTCCATTTGGCAAGCCTTTTGTATCCCATCTTATATCCAAATCTTTTTGATCAAGAAAGCCATCTCCAGATACAACT
>JAWAYL010000014.1:0-26732 GCA_038818725.1 Thermoplasmatota archaeon
AATTGGCTAAGAATATTTGAAGGATTCAATAAATGGATTGAATATATATGGAAAGGAGAGACAGGTTATGAATGCTGGAGCTGGTGGCTCACTCGCAAAATAAATGGAGGAGCAATAGCTACTCTTGGCTACTCTGGGCTTGGCTATACAAAGGAAGATAAGAATTTTACAGGAGAGGCAACTGAATGGCTCGATACACACTTTTTCTGGGAATATGGAATAAACGCAACTACACATCTTGGCGATATATGGAAAAATGTAATAAGCAACTTTTTGAAAGAATATCCTATTGACTGGAGCCAGCCAGCGGGAAGCTTTTCCTCAATTGATTGCAAAACAGTTCAGGAATGGATTTTGCTGGGAGACCCAAGCTTAAAAATAGGAGGCTATGAATGATTTATAAAGATAAAATTTATCTGAAGACAGAAAGTGATGAAATAGTTGATATAACTTCTGAAGTTCAGAAAATTGTTGAAAAAAGTGGAATAAAAGATGGAATTGTATGCATCTTTTGCCCTGGCTCAACTGGAGCAATAACAACGCTTGAATATGAAGACGGACTTATTTATGATTTAAAAAATGCAATGGAGAGAATTGCCCCAAAGAATGCATATTACAAGCATGAAGAAAGATGGCATGATGGAAATGGTCACAGCCATATAAGAGCGAGCATTATAGGAGCAAGCTTATGCATTCCAGTTGAAGATGGAGAATTAGCTTTAGGAACATGGCAGCAAATAGTTTTTATTGAATGCGATGTAAGGAAAAGAGAAAGAAAAATTATTGTTCATGTTTTTGGAGAATAACAAGAAAACCATTTCCAATTTTTTTTATTTCCTTTATTTCCATTTTAATTATTTCATCAATTTCTTCTATGAGGGATGTTGCATTTTTTCCAATAAATATTGGAGAAAAAAATATTTGCATTTCATCAAAAATTCCCTTTTTTAAAAATTCAGTTATTACGGTTGCCCCTCCCTCAACAAGCAATTTTTTTATTCCTCTTTCATATAAAATTTCCATTAGCTTCACTATATCTACTTTTCCATTTCCACATTTTATTACTTCAATATTTTCTTTCTTAAATTCCTTGCAAGTAGTAACAATAAGAGTTTTTCCTTCCTGGCGGAGCATGCTTGCGTTTTCTGGCATGCGAAATTTGCTATCGAGGACAATTCTTAATGGGTTGCGGGGATTTTTTACATATTTTTCCTTTACAGTAAGCTTTGGGTCATCAGCTAGCACTGTTTCTATGCCTACTAAAATTGCATCGCATTCATTCCTTAACTTATGAACCCTTTCCTCATCCTCTTCATTTGATATTTTCAATGGCTTTTTTTTGGCAAGAGATATTTTTCCATCAAGAGAGGAGGCGCAATTTATTATTACATATGGTCTCATATCATCGCCTTTGCAAATTCTTCTAAAATTTTTTCCTTATCTTTTGCTTTAACAACACCACTTGCAACAAGAATTCCATCCACACCCATCAAAACAGCTTTTTCAACATCTCTCGCTTTTTTTATTCCAGCTCCACATAAAATTTTGCTTCCTTGCGACTTTACAATTTCAACTGCTTTTTCTATAACTTCTGGTTTTGCTTCAGTTACAGAAATATCTCCTCCTATAAGCTCAGGTGGCTCAACTGCAACATAATCTGGATTAAGGCATGCAATTGATTTTGTAACAGATAAATTGCTTGCACAAACAACACTTATAAGCCCAACTTTTCTTGATATCTCAATACATTTTGCAATATCTTCAATTTTCATTCGATGCTCTGAATGATTCAATAAGCTGCCGCAAGCGCCAGCCCGCTTTACCGCAATCGGGGAAATAAAGCCAGTGTAGGCGCCGTTTTCAATCGCATCGATGTGTTGGGAGAAAACTTTTATTGAAGTTTTTGAGCTTATCAAATATATATCTGATGGCTGAACCGCTATTGCCATTTCTATGCCATATTTTTTTCCTATTTCTTCCATTATTTTTGCAATTTCAAGAGCTTTTTCTCCAATTGCTTCCTCATATGCTTTTGTATTTACAACTATTATGCCCATAATGTAAAAATATTAGCTCATTAAATCTTTTCTTATTTTTGAAAAATAAAATGAAAAGCTTAATGGATTTATGCTTATATTTAATCCAAAAATGAAATTCAGCAGATAAGAAGCAAGGATAAAATTTATTGAAGAATTTGAGAAATAAATTTTTAGCATAAAATATTCAAAAATGCTTACCTGCCTTTCTATTTCTATTTCACATCTACCAATTTCTCCATTGCTATCATAAATTTTTCCAGGGGCCTCATAAAGAATCAGTTTTTTCCAATAAAAAGAAGAAAGATTATCTAAATATACATGAGATATATTATCCATTTCAAGAATAAGGGATAAATTTTCGCTGCTAATTTTTATTTTTCTTGGTATAAATGCTCCTTCAAAATAAATTCCATCTAAATATTCGATTTTTAAATTTTTAAATTCAGCAAAACTTTCATCATAAATATATAAAATCCCAAAATCAAGCCCATTTATCCAAAATGGTATTTTTCCAAAGAAAATTGTTCTACCATCATAAAGCCATCCCCAACTCCAATCATATCCAAAAGGATTATCAGAAGATATGCCAAAAGAAGAAAAAGAAGCTTTTCCATCCCACCATTTAAAAATCCTAACATAATTTTTAATTGTTTCAGAAGAAAAATTTGCCATCGGCTTATTATAGCTCCAGTTTCCCCACACATGCTCAAAATATGCAATTCCTTCAAAATCTTGCCTGTTTCCATAAAAGTCTATCCATCCCCAAGCCCTGCATTTTGGAATAAAAAGATAAAAACAATCTCCAGAGCCAATTGGAAGCAGCCCATCTGATACAATTTTTTTTGGAGAAATTGCCTCTAAATATATTCTTATCGCTACTCCTTTATTTTCAAGATGAAATATATAGTAAGGATAGTTTCCACAAAGCGATGAATTTTTATATGTTATGTTGAGTCCTTCCCCAAATTTTATTTCCTCTATTCTATCTTCATAGCTGCTTAGATTATAAACTATTTTATCATCATGATTAAATATAGTAAAGAAAAGATTCGCTGCTGGCGTCTCTTTTTCATATTCAAAAGATGCAGTTACGCTATAATTTTTATCTGCTTTAATAAATGCATCAACATTCCACCACTCCCTCATGCAATTATGAGGAAAATCATCATTTTCATTTTTTGCTGAGATATTCAAAGGGATAGCTAATAGCGCGAGTAATAAAGCAATTAATTTTTTCACATAGATAAAATAATAAATAAATATAATTTTTAGGATTTTAGCCAAGCTATTTCAACAAATCTTCTTTTGCAACTTTGCATTTATAAATCTCTTTACAACATGCTTATGTATTTTTTACCAGCCTTTACAATACCAGTAAAGTTTTAATAGTAAATTTTTTTATTATTAACATGAAAAGAAGCCTAATAGCGCTATATACAAAACTTGCAATTGCTATAGCATTGCTATTTGGAATAATATTTGGGTTGCTAACTCTAATTGCCTACCTCGTAGGATATGGGCAACCTTTAGTAATAGCATTTATAGCACTATTTGTTGTTATTTTACAATATCTTATAAGTCCTAAAATTGTAGAATTTTCAATGAAAGTTAGGTATGTAAGTGAACAAGAGATGCCAAAATTGCATGAGATTGTTGAAAGGCTCGCAGAAAAAGCATCTCTACCCAAACCAAAAATTGGAATTTCAGATATAGATTTACCAAATGCTTTTGCTTTCGGAAGAAATAAAAAGGATGGGAGGGTATGTGTAACAAGAGGATTGTTAGAGGTTTTAAATGATGAAGAGCTGGAGGCAGTAATAGGGCATGAGATATCACATATAAAGCATAGGGATATGGTTGTAATAACTCTTCTATCAGTTATTCCTTTAATAAGCTATTATATTTTCTGGAGCACATTATATGGAAGGGATAGAAATAAAGCATCCCTAATTTCTGGAATTGCCTTCGGAATTTATTTAATCTCGAATCTAATAGTTTTATGGGTTAGCAGATTAAGAGAATATTATGCAGATTATGGTTCATATAGTTTAATTGGGAAATCGTCTCCTCTTGCGTCTGCCTTGTACAGAATAACTGCCGCCACTTCACGCATTCCTTCAGTTAAGTTAAAAAGCGTAGAAGGAGTAAAAGCATTTTTTGCAACAGACCCGTCAACTGCTAGAAGTGACATAAATGATTTAAGAATTGCTGATCTCAACCTAGATGGTCATTTAGATGATTATGAGATAAAACAATTTTCACAGAGAGCGAGAGCGACTATTTTTGAAAAAGTTATGGAAGTATTTTCTTCTCATCCGAATGTAGTTGATAGGATAAAGAGGTTGGCTGAATTAACATGAGAAAAAATTTAGTAAAAATGGAAGTATATCCTCACGTATATCATGGTGATAATTATTCTGAAATATTTCTTGTCGATGACGAAACCGTTTTACCAATTTTTGTTAGCTATACTCAAGCAGAGAGTATAATGAGCGGGTTGGAAGGAAAGAGATACCATCGCCCATTAACTCATGACTTATTCATAGAAGTGATAAACCTGCTTGGGGCATCAATAAAAAAAATAGTAATAGATGATCTTGTTAATGGAGTATTTCTTGCAAAGTTATATATAGAGTATGTAAGAAATGATAAAAGCGAAGAAGTTGTGGTTGACGCTCGACCAAGTGATTGTATAGCGCTTGCAGTGAGAGAAGGATGTGATATATTTGTAGATGAAAAAGTTTTAAAGGAAGCTGGAAAAAGTAGAAAGGAAATGGGTATAGAGTATTAAAATGCTATCGCTTGAAGAAGGAGAAAAACTTGTTAAATATGCAAGAGATGTTATAGAAAAGCATGTGAAAGGAGAAAAAATTGATGAAATAGAAAATTTTGAAGAAAATAGGGGAGTTTTTGTTACAATAAATACATACCCTGAGAATGAATTGCGGGGCTGCATTGGCATCCCAGAACCAATAATGCCTTTGAAGAAAGCACTGAAAGAATCCGCCGTTTCCGCCTGCCACGACCCAAGATTTCCTGATTTGGCCGAAGATGAGCTTGATAAGATTGTTATAGAAGTAACGGTGCTTACGAAACCAAAACTACTTCAAGTGGAGCCTGATGAATATTTAAAGCATATAAAAATTGGGAGAGATGGGTTGATGGTAGAGAAAGGAATATATCGTGGATTACTTCTTCCTCAAGTGGCTACCGAATATGGATGGGATGTTAATGAATTTTTGAAGCATACTTGCATAAAGGCGGGCTTACCAGAAAATGAGTGGAAAAAGAGGGACACAAAAATATATGTTTTTCAAGGAGAAATATTCAGTGAGGAAAAACCGAGAGGTAAGATAAAGAAAAATGCTTGAGAAATACTATTCTATACTTGAGAAAAAGGTAAATAATAATTACATAAAAAATAAGGATAAATTGAAAAAACTTATAGGGGAAGCGGAGGAAATATTCAGAAATTGTCATTTTTGTGAGCATAGATGCTATATCGATAGGAGTAAAAATAAAGGCAAATGTGGGGTAAAAAATTCAAGAATTT
This sequence comes from Thermoplasmatota archaeon, assembly GCA_038818725.1. Taxonomy (GTDB): domain Archaea; phylum Thermoplasmatota; class E2; order UBA202; family JdFR-43; genus JACIWB01. The sequence goes on from JAWAYL010000014.1 coordinate 5,593, forward strand.
CATCCCATTTTTTCCATTATGGAGAGGAAAGAGTTTTAATCCCTTCATATACAATATTCTTTTCTGGATGTAACTTTTCCTGTATCTATTGTCAGAACTGGGATATTTCTCAATTTGAAAATGGATTATATATTGAGCCTGAAAAAATGGCTATTTTAATAGAAAAGGCAGAAAAAAGCGGCGCAAAAAATGTTAATTGGGTTGGTGGAGAACCAACCCCTAACCTTCTATATATATTAAAAGTTCTAGAAAATTGTAATTCAAATCTTCCACAAATATGGAATTCAAACATGTATTGCAGTTTGGAGACAATGGATATTCTGAAGTATGTAATTGATTTATATCTAACTGATTTTAAATATGGAAATAATTATTGCGCAAAAAATTTATCAAAAATAGATAGATATTTTGAAATTGTTACAAGAAATCATGAAATAGCATATAAGCAGGGAGAAGTAATAGTTCGCCATCTTGTTCTTCCATCGCATATAGATTGTTGTTCAAAGCCAGTAATTGATTGGATTTCTGAAAATATTCCAGATGCATTAGTTAATATTATGGACCAATATTACCCTACTTATAAAGCATATGAAAATCAGGAAATAAACAGAAGAATTACTGAGAAGGAATATAACGAAGTTTATTTATATGCATTGAAAAAAGGAATTAATCTAATTTGATTTCTTGCAACCCTTTTCAGCAATCTTTCTTATTCTTTCCTCGCCCTCTATTTCTTTTATAAAATTTGCAACACTCTTTGGGACAAGATTTTCCCATTTTTCTTTTTTAACGATTTTTTCTCTTATGATTTTTCCTTGATATATATTTCTTTTAAAGAGAGGTGTTTCAACTACTTCATAGCCTTCTCTTTCAAAAAGCTCTTTTATTAACTGATTGTTTGAAATAACAACATCAAAAGATGGAACAATTTCTTCAATGTGCTTTGCATAAAGTGCGTATCTATTTATATCAGGTACTGGCACAATATGATAGTTTTTAATCTTGTTTTCCTTCATTGCAAGAATAATCATCTCATATCTCTCACTACAGGTAAATGGGTTTTCAAAAGTGAAACTTTCATAAGCGGAGCCAATTGCAAAAATTATTTCATATTTTTTTGAATTTTTCACGAGTTTTGTATGCCCCATATGAAATGGTTGAAATCTGCCAATAATTAAAGCACGCATATGAAAAATAAAAAAGATAAATAATTATTTTTCTGTTTGTAAATAGGATAGTGTAGAAATAAATTTAAAAAATAAGAAATACCCTCTCTTTCTCGATGGAATGAACATGCTACAACAGAATTAGTCAGAGAAAAAGAACTACAGCAATAAAAAATAAATAATTTAATAATATACTCATATGCTACCAAAAATGAGGGATTTTAATTTTTCTGAAAAAAGTGTTATTTTAAGGCTTGATATAAATTCTCCTCTTGACCCAAAGACATTAAAAATAATTGATAGATGGAGAATAGAAAAGGCAATTCCTACAATAATTGAACTAAAAGAAAAAAATGCAAAGCAAATAATAATTGCTCACCAGGGAAGGCCAGGAGATTGGGATTTTACTGATTTAAGGGAACATGCCTATGAAATTGAAAAAATTATCAAGCAGGAAGTAAATTTTATCGATGACATATGTGGAGAGAAGGCAACAAATGAAATAAAAAAAATGAGAAAAGGTGATATAATTCTTTTAGATAATGTAAGAAAATTTAAGGGAGAAATGGATAAAAAAACTCCAGAAGAGCATGCAAAATCTGAGCTCATTAGGAAACTTTCTCCTTTGGCGGATGCATTTGTTAATGATGCCTTCGCCGCTTCTCACCGCCCTCATTGCTCGCTTGTTGGCTTTATTCCAGTTCTACCCTCCTTTGCGGGTTTGTTGATGGAAAAAGAAATGGAGATGATTGAAAAGATGCTAAATTTCGCTGAAAGACCAAAAGTGTTTGTTCTTGGAGGAAATAAAGAGGATAAAATAGAAATAATCAAGAGTTTGATTGAAAGGAAAATTGCCGACAAGGTGATTGTTGGAGGTGCTTTAGGAAATGCTTTTTTAAAAGATGCTTCTCTGAGGAAAATTGCCGAAGATAAAATAGTCTATCCAATTGATACGATTGAAGGCAAAGATATAGGGGAGGAAACAATAGAAATTTTTGAAGAAGAGATAAGCAAGGCAAAAAGCATTTTTTTGGGCGGGCCAATGGGGGTATTTGAGGAAGAAAAATACAGGAAAGGAACAGAAAAAATATTTAAAGCAATAGCAAACTCCAATGTCTTCACGCTAGCAGGCGGAGGCCACACTGTTGCAGCCATAAGGATGCTCGGTTTAGAAAACAAATTTTCATATATTTCTACAGGAGGAGGAGCGATGGAAAGATTGCTTATGGGGAAGGAATTACCTGTTATAGATGCGCTGATAAAATTTAAAAGGTAAATTGTAATTCTTTTCATGAATATTGTTCATGTAGTTGGAACTGGAACCATAGGAGAGCCATTGATTGGCTTATTATGTGATTTGAAAAATGAGCTTGGTATAGATGAAGTAACATTCTATAAACACAATGCTGTTTTGACTGATAGACCAAAGATAAATGGGTTGTTAAGGAGAGGAGCAATTCTTGCTGTAAGTAAGGAAAAAATTAAGGAATTTCGCGAGATGGGAATTGAGCCTACTTATACTGACGAGGAAGCTATTGCAAGAGCAACTGTTGTAATTGATTGCTCACCAAAAGGATGGGGACTTAAAAACAAGGAGAAATATTATAAAAAATATGAAGATAGAGTAAAGGCATTTCTTGCACAAGGCTCAGAATTTGGTTTTGGAAAACCATATGCTTACGGCATAAATGATGAAGTTATCAAAAATGAGAAATATATACATATTGTAAGCTGCAATACCCATAATATTGCAGTTGCGATAAAATGCGTTGCTTTTGATGAAAATAAAAATAACTTTTTATCAGGAAGATTTGTATGTATAAGGAGAGCAAGTGATATATCCCAGGAAGAAGATTTTATACCAGCTCCATCAGTAAGTGAACATAAGGATGAGAAATTTGGAACCCATCATGCAAGAGATGTATGGTATTTATTTAATACCCTCGGCTATAATTTAGATGTTTTTTCCTCCGCTCTAAAAATAAATACACAATATATGCATGCGATATGGTTTGATATAAGGTTAAAGAAAAAAACAGACGAAGAGGAAATAAAGAAAAAATTTATGGATAATCCGAGAGTTGCTGTAACTTATAAAAAGTTATCCAATCTCGTTTTTTCATTTGGAAGAGATCATGGTCACTATGGAAGAATTTTAAATCAAACCGTGGCTGTGCTACCTACAATAAAGGTAAAGGACGGAAACGAGGTTTTTGGTTTTTGCTTTACCCCACAGGATGGAAATTCTCTCCTAAGCAGTGTTTCAGCAACAATGCATGCCATTTATCCTGATGAATATGCTGAAAAAATAAGGGTTCTTGATCCTTATCTCTTTGATGAGGTTTAGCCAAAAATAAATCCCATGCCTGCACTTGCACTTTCTTCATCTTCAACAAATTTTTTATTTATTTCTTCCTTTCTTTTGCCTTCAACCTTTTTTGCTTTATCTTTTATTATCTCCTCCGCCCTCTTTATTGCCGCCTCGCTTCCCTCTATTTTGATAAAAATTGAGTTGCCCTCTATGCCAAGAGATTTTGCATCTCTTTTCCATATACTCTGCCTACTCACAATATCATCTTTGCCCAACTCATCAAATATTTTTTCATTTTCTTTAGATACTTCAAATATTTCATAGCTCATAAGGATAAATATTTTTAATATTTAGAATTTTTCCAAATCATTAGGAAAAAATATAAACTTTAAATTTATTCAACTTCATGAAAAGAATTATAGCGGCTATTGTTGTTTTTGCAATGCTCAGTGTATTCTTTGGAGAGGTGAAGTCTGAAGACAAATCCATAAATTATAAAGTATTAAGATATACATTCCCATATGGAACAAAAATAAAAAATATCGATATTGTTCCATTAAATGTAAAGGTTACAAATCCTATTAATAAAAAATTTATAAGTTTTAGAGCAGATAATTTTAAAGGAGATAAATTCTTTATGGAATACGAATTTCCTCAAAAATGGTATGAATATAGTATAGGTGTTGGAATTGATAAAGGAGAGAGATGTATATTTCTAACAATTTATTTTTACAATACAATATTTTCAGGAAAAAAATTTCTTCATGCTAAAGATTTTGATATAAAAATTGATTATGTTTTGCCAGAAAAAATTGAAAGCTTAGCAACATATGATTTCCTTATAATTTCTCCTGATGAATGGATAAATGAGCTTGAAGCATTAAAGCAGCATAAGGAAAGCAAAGGAATAAAAACAATAGTTGTTGGATTAAATGAAATTTATAGCGGAAAATATTTTTCTTCATATGGGCGAGATGATGCTGAAAAAATAAAATATTTCATTAAAAATGCAATTGAAGAATGGGGAATAAAGTATGTATTGCTTGTAGGAGGGAGAGCTTTTGGATATAAGGAAAGATGGATTATGCCAGTTAGATATGCATATGCAATTGATTATGTTCCACCATTTACAGAAAATGAATTTATAAGTGATTTATATTTTGCAGATATTTATAAATATGAAAATGGAAGCATTGTTTTTGAAGATTGGGACAGCAATGGAAATGGAATATTTGCTGAATATAATTATGAAGGGAGATATGATAAAATTGATTTAATGCCCGATATTTATGTTGGAAGAGTTGCATGCAGAAGTAAAACAGAGGTAAGGAATGTTATAAAAAAGAGCATAGAATATGAAAATTCGGTAAAAACAGGAAGAATTCTTCTATGCGGAGGAGACACAGATACATTTGATAAGGAAGATGTTAATGAAGGAGAATATTTAAATGAAATGGTAGCAAATTTAATGAATGATTTTGAATGCATAAAATTGAAAGCAAGCGATGGCTCTCTTAACAGAAAAAATATATGGAAGGAAATAATGAAGGGCGTCGATTTTATCGATTTCTCGGGACATGGCTCACCAAATAGCTGGGCAACCCATCCGCACAACAGCGAAGAATGGATTGGAATAACTATATTTGATATTTTTACCTATTTCAATAGAAAATTACCTATAATTTTTGCAAATGCATGTCATACAGCCCAGTTCAATTTAACATATGATTGCTTTGGATGGCAATTTTTAAAGAAAAAGAATGGAGCGGCGGTTGCTTTCATTGGCTCAACCGGGCTTTCATATGGGCTTAGTGGTTACAATACAAGCAAAACACTATCTGGATATCTTGAATTAGAATTTTTTAAAAATTATTATAATGCAGAATTTTTAGCTGACATGTTTTATGGAGCAATTAAAAATTACATTATTGAGATTCCCCTTGATGACTGGCAAGATTATAAAACACTTGAGGAATACATTCTTTTTGGAATACCTTGCTTACAGATAAAATGAAGGAAAGATTGGATGCTATCGACATATATGCCATTGTAAGCGAGCTTCAAGATATTGTAGGGAAATATATAGATAAGATTTACCAAAAAAAAGATGAAATTTTCATAAGATTGAAGGATAAAAGAGATTTATTTATTAAAAGTGGAAGATGGCTTTGCCTAACAAAGTATAGAGAAGCAATTCAACAGCCACCCCCTTTTGCAATGGCTTTAAGAAAATATGTAGGTGGTGGCAGAATAGAAAAAATAGAGCAATATGAGATGGATAGAATTGTTTTAATTGAAATAGCTAAAGAAAAAATTTATAGGATTATTATTGAAATAATTCCTCCTGGAAATGTTTTGCTTTTAGATGATGAATGGAAAATAATTTTGCCATTGAGCCATCAGAAATGGAAGGATAGAATATTAACATCTGGAGAAAAATATATTTTTCCATCTGCAAAAAATCCATTGAAAATTTCTGAAGAAGAATTTAATAAAAGCAATAATATTTTAAATTTTTTAATAGAAAAGGGAGTGCCAAGAATATATGCTGAAGAAATATCAACTTATGATGATTTTAGAAAATTTATTGAAAAAATAAGAGAAAAAAAATTTGAGCCACAGATTATAAAAAATTCTGAATTTATAGATGTTATACCTTTTTCTTTAAAAAGATATGAAAAATATGAAAAAATTTTTTTTGAAAGCATAAACAAAGCATATGATGAATATTATCATTCTATAAAAAAAGAGGAAAAAGAGGAAGATGAGGAGAAGGAGAGAATAGAAAGACAGATAGCAAAGCAGCAGGAAGCAATTAAAAAATTTGAAGAAGAAGAGAGAAGATATAAGGAAGAGGGAGACGCTATTTTTGCAAATTATGAAATAATTGAAAAAATATTGAAAGGAGAAGAAGAGGAAAGGATAAAAAAGAAAAAATATCCATTTATAGAAGTTGAATTGCCCTATATGGAGAAGAATATCATTGTAAAGATAGATTTGAGAAAAAGTGTTTATGAAAATGCAAATGAAAAATATTTAAAGAGTAAAAAAATGAAAGAAAAAATAGAAGGGGCAAAAAAAGCAATTGAGGAAACAAAAATTAAAATCAGTAAATTTAAAGAAGAAGTTAAAAAAGAAAAAAAATTCTGGTTTGAAAACTATAGATGGTTTATCTCTTCAGACGGAAATATTGTTATTGGAGGGAGGAATGCGAAAACAAATGAAAAAATAGTTAGAAAATATCTCAAGGAAAATGATATATATGTGCACGCAGAAATACACGGTGCGCCCTCATGCGTGATAAAGGCGCAAGACATAGATGGAAGGCTATTAAAAATAAGTGAGCAAACAATTAAAGAGGCATGTCAGTTTGCAGCTTCATATTCAAAAGCATGGAGTCAATTTACTGTTTGCGATGCTTACTGGGTTTATCCATGGCAAGTATCAAAAGCTGCTGAATCTGGCATGTATTTGCCTTTAGGAGCGTTTATGATAAGAGGGAAAAGGAATTATGTAAAATGCTCTCTTGAAATTGCAATTGGATTGGTTAATATTAAAGGAAAGATAAAAATAATGGGTGCTCCTCCTTCAGCGATTAAAAAGCTTGCAGAAAAATGGATTGTTTTTATTCCTGGTAAGGAAGATGCAAATAAAGTTGCAAAAAACCTAGCAAAAATTTTTGGCGTTGCAATAGAAGAATTGCAAAAAGCTCTGCCTCCTGGTGGAGTGCAAATAAAAGAGGAACATATATGAAAATAATTGAATTAGATTTAAAAAAGGGAATTGCAAAATTATTAATTCAAAGCAAGAGCGACTGCTGGCATCTCTATAACATAATAGAAGAAGGAGATTTTCTTTCAGGATATACTTTTAGAAGTAAAAAAGATGCTGGCGAAAAAATAAGAAGAAAGAAAGAAGAAAAGGAAAAGGTTTATTTAAAAATAGAAGTAACTGATAAGGAATTTCACGAATTTACTGATATCTTAAGAATAAGAGGAAAAATTGTCGGCGGCGAGGAGGCGGGGGCATATCATACATTTTCAATTGAGCCAAATATGGAAATAAAAATAGAAAAGGAATGGAAGGATTATCATTTAAAAAGGCTAAGAGAAGCGGAAGAAATAAAGCCAAAATTTGCAATACTTGTTATAGATGATGATGAAGCAACTCTTGCAATAGTTCATGAATATGGAATTGAAGAAAAATTTCATATTTTTTCGAATAAATCTGGAAAGGATTATAAAAGCGAGGTTAATGAAAAGGAATATTATAGGGAAATATTAAAAAAGATAAAGGAAGTAAATTTGCCAATTGCAATAGTAGGAGCTGGATTTGCAAAAGAGAAATTTTTATGTTTTGCGAAAAATGAAATTAAAAATTATTTTGTTGATAGCGTTTTCAATTCTGGTATCGCGGGGGTATATGAAGCAATAAAAAGAGGAATAGTGAGAAAATTTGTTGAGGAAAATAGAGTTGCAAGAGAAATAGAAATTGTTGAAAAAATTCTCGAAGAAATTTCAAAGAATGGAAATGTTGCTTATGGTAAAAGCGAAATTGAAAAATATGTTGAAGCAAAGGCAATTGAAAAATTGATTATATTAAATTCTCTTGTAAGAAATGAAGAAGAAATTATAAAAAAAGCAGAAGAAGGCAAGGCGGAAATAATTTTTGTTAGTGATTTGCATGAAGGAGGAAAAAAACTTGCGGCGCTCGGCGGGCTAGCTGCTTTTTTAAGATATAAGATTAGCTGATCTTCTCTATTTTTGGCTTGTAATAGGTATATATAATCTTTATCTGCAGATCATTTCCTCTATCAATAAATTTTGGCTTTGTGCTTATTGAAAAACTTGTTTTGCATTTAATTTGCTTGATTTCATATTCTTTAAGTTTTTCATACAATTCTGTTTCATTTCCTTCAAAGATAAAATCATTTGGTATGCTTCCTTTAATGCTCGCCTCTATTTTTTCATATTCAGAAAATGATTTAGAAAAATTCATTTCTTGTACGCTTATTGTTGCATCAACTTTATCACTCCAGTTCCATTTAAAAATTATTCCATGCAAATTTATATCATCGTCCCAACTCGCAGTTAAATACAAAGAAGAAATGCCAGCATAATTTTCATCTATTTTTATTTCATATGTCTGATCAATTCCTTCCTTTCCTAAATAGAATTCATCATCTATTTCATTGCTATATTCAATCCAGCTAACCCTATATTTTTCTTTTTGAATTTCTTTTATGCCAACATAACCTCTTTCATGATATATTATACCAATTATTGCTAAAACAAGTATGGCTATTCCAATAGATATAACTATCTTATCTTTATTATCAAATTTCATACAGCTATAAGTTTTTGATATTTATAAAATTTAGCATTTTAAATTTATTACATCAGATATTTCTTTGCAAGCAAAAGCAAAGATGGTTTCTTAATCAATTTTTTAAGGAAAAAGCTCGTTTTTGCCTGAGTTAGTTGAAATATATCTTCTCCTTGCAAAATTTCTGCAAGCGTTTCAAAATCCTTATCTTCAAGTTTTTCAAGGAAATATCTTAGCCTCATAAGCTTTTCAGTTTTTTCTCCATATTCTTCATTCCATCTTCTCTCATATTCTTTCAAAAATTCTTTGCTTAAGTCATTTTTATTAAATGCCTTTTCCGCAACCTCACTTGCAATTATTGAAGAATGAATTGCCCTTACTATCCCACCACCATGAATTGGATTTACAAGCTGGGCGGCATCGCCAACAAGCATAAGCCCATCTGAAACCATATCTGTGTAGTGGGCAACTGGCACACCTCCAGCATTTATTTCAATAGGATAAGAATTGATGAATATTTCTTTATGTTGCTCTATGAATTTTTTTAGATAATCAAAGGCTTTCATTTTTGCTTTCTTTTCAAGAATTCCAAGCCCTACATTTGCTGAAAATTCTTTTGGAAATATCCATGCATAGCCACATGGAGCAACATCATTTCCAAAGAAAAGATGGATGTATTTTTCATCAACCTTTACATTCGCCATTTCATATTGAAAGCAGGAATGATAGTCGCTGAGCTTATTTACTGAATTTATACCAGCCCATCTTCCAATTTTGCTTTCAACCCCATCAGCCCCTATAACCATTTTTGCAGAAACTTCAATATTTCCTTCAATTGTCCTTATATTTGCTTTCCACATTGAATTTTCTCTTTTCATCTCCATAACTTGTGCTTTTACCATGCATTTTGCTCCATTTCTTATTGCCTCACTTGCAAGATATTTTTCAAAAATCTTTCTTTCAAGAATATATCCTTCCATATCATTTCCTTCCATTACAACATATTTTCCACTAGGAGAATAAAGAATAGCTCCTCTTATCCTGTTTGCAATACTTTTTTCATTTACTTTTATCCCGAGCTTTTCCAATCCATGCTTAGTAACTCCTTCAGCACATCTCTTAAAAATCCCTATTTCCTGCTTTTTTTCAACAAGAATTGTATTAAAGCCTCGCTTCGCCATTTCTTTTGCAGCAACGCTTCCCGCCGGCCCTGCTCCAACTACAAGACAATCAACTTTCATTTTTCCATCGCTCCAACTGGACAAAACTTTATGCATTGCCCGCATTCAATACATTTCTCATTTATCTCTATAATAAATTCATTTAATGTTATTGCATTTGCTGGACATATTCCAACGCATCCAGCACAATGAATGCATTTATCATTTACTTTTGGCATGCTTTTCCCTAGAAAATCTTTTCTCAACTTCCTCACGATAAGTAGGCCCGCTATTATATGCACAGAATGGTATTATCCTTCCATCTGGAGTAACATAATGAATTCCACACCTCATTACTCGTTCAATATCATAGTTATATAAATCCTGAAAATGCATTGCTCCTATATATAAACTCTGCCAATGAAATTTGGCTAAGCTTTTCTTATCTCTTTTTCCAATTATTTCTTTAATAACATCTTTTAATTTCATTCCTTCTGGCAATTTCTTCTCATCTATATATTTAGTTAGTTTCATCGCTTTTATTAGCTTTAATTTAGCAAATTTTGATTTTTTCATGCTTTCCGCAATCTTTTTTGCTTCTTCAAGAAAACCATCAATATCAACAAATCTATTTATTGGAATTATTTCATCCCCTCTTACAAATATATAAGTTGCAGCCCCACAATGAGGATGAATTGTAAATTTTGCTCTCTCTTTTTTATCCAGTGCATTCGCTATATCAAAAAGAGGCAAAACGCAGGGCACACTATACCATGCATCTCTTGTTATTTTTCCATCTGTATCTTCTTCAATCCTCTTTATTAAATCTGGTATTGTAAATCTCTGGTTAGCTCTTTCCTTTTCATCTATTCTTCCAGTAAAAGAAACTGGCTGGAAATTAATTCCTCTTACAACATCTACATTTTCTATTGCAAAATTTATTATCTTTATTATTTGATCATCATTAACTCCTTTTACAAGTGTTGGAACAAGAACAGTACTTAACTTTGGCTTTGTATTTCTACATGCCTCAATTGCCTTCTTTTTAACTTCAAAAAGTTTTCTTCCCCTCGCAGCTTCATAAACTTTTTCATCAACTCCATCAAATTGTAAATATACAGTATGCAAGCCTGCATCAAGCATTTTTTGAGCAAAATCTGGCTCTTCAGCAAGCTTTAAACCATTTGTTGCAACTTGAATTTGAATAAAGCCTAGCTTGCTTGCATATTTTATCATATCAAGAAATTGAGGATGAATTGTTGGCTCTCCTCCAGAAAATTGAACTGCATATGGCTTTGGTTCATTTTCCATAAGCAAGCGGAGCATCGCAGCAACTTGCTTATAGCTTAACTCATAAACATAGCCAGATACATTTGCATTTGCAAAACATATTGGGCATTTCAAATTGCATCTATTAGTTATATCAATATTTGCAAGAATTGTTGGAGTTTTATGCTCCTCACAAAGCCCGCAATCAAAAGGACAGCCATCTACTACTGGATAAAGAGGATTTTTTAATTTCTGCTCATCTGGCCAGTAACGATCTGCTTTTTCAAAAAGCTCTGCATCGCTCCAATAGATATCTTCAAATTTTCCATGCTCATTACATTCCTTTCTTATCATTACTTTTCCATTTTTTTCATATATCTCTGCATCAACTATCTTTTTGCATGTAGGACAAAGAGATTTTGTATTTTTTGGCAACATCTATTTCATTTTTTCTATATCTTGAAGTAAAATTTCTAAATCATCCTCATGCTCTACTTCATCTTTAAGAATTTCAAGAATCATTTGATATGTAATTACATCTTTTCCTTCTGTCATTTGGAGTAATTTATTATAAACATCTATTGCACATTGCTCCCCCTTTATATTCTGCTTAATTATTTTCTCCCCGTTCGAGGAAGGAATTTCGTATCCACAGTTTGTAAGAGAATACCATTCCTTAGGGCTCAAAATTGGCTTCTCACCGAGCTGAAGCAACCTACTTGTTATCATTTCCGCATGTTTTAATTCATCTTTTGCATGCTCTTCAAGCTCAGCAGAAATAATTTCCCTCATTGCTCCTTCCACAACCCTTGCGCCAGCCCAGTATTGGTAGTAGGCAAGCCATTCATCAGCAAGAGCTTTCTTAAGCTCATTTACTATTTTTTTCAAATCCTTAACAATTTCCTTACCTTTTGTCCCCATTTTTATCCCTTTTGTTAAAGATTTTTCAATATTTATTGTTTTTGGAAAATGAATTTTGGCTTCATGCTGAAAATTAATAGCTCTCCCATTCCAATTTGTTTAGTTCAAAGAGCTAGATGCGATAAGATTTGCTGGTTTTGGTGGAGACGAACGATATATTTTTATATTTTGCTAGATTTTAAATGATAGAAATGTTCCGGGCTTATAGGCAAAATCTAGCTAATATAAAGTTAGAAGAAAGCTTAGAAAGAGATAAAATAATCAGAAAGTATGGAGAGGTTGCTTCCCAGTTATGGAAAAACGGTAAGTACAGAAAGGACGATGCAATAAACATTACTGCAGCTAAGCTCACGGGCATCCCTTATAATCCAGAAGATTTAGAGCAACAACTTGGTCTATTGGAGAATAAAGAGCTTTATGAAAAGTTTATAAAAAATTGGTTTAAAGTGCAGGAAGTTGTTTCTAGGCTTAAAGTAATGGGTGGGTTGCCTTATTATCAAGGAAAGAATTGTCCAAATGACTGCTTCGAAAATACATCGCTTACAAAGAAACCCAAAAAGAATTGGAAAGAATTAATGTTAGTAGGTATAGTTACGGGGTTGGTTTTATCACCAATTCCCATTTCTTTTTATGTTTGGTACCAAAGGCACAAAGATTCAGACGAAGACGGATTATCTAATTGGGACGAAAAGCATAAGTTTCATACTAATTATTTAAAGTACGACACAGATGATGACGGACTTTCTGATTCAGAAGAAGTCAATATCTACCATACAAATCCTTCCCTCCCAGATACGGATTATGATGGGCTCCCTGACCGATTCGAAGCTTGTGGCCCTTATGCTGATGTTCTAAATCCACTAGTTTCAAACATAAATGATAAAGTCACACTTTATGGAATAGAAAAAAACATATCCTCAACTGTGATAAAATATTTAAGAGCGTCAGGAGAAAATTTAACAGATTTGAAAAAAAATTATATAGACTATCTGGCTAATCTTGAAGGGGATATGAGAGATAAATTTTTCACTTCTAATGATATAGATGGAGATAACTTTAGTAACTATTTTGAGTGGATAAATAGAGAAGAGATTGGTGGTTTATACAACCCATTTGTTCCTAATAGGGTATTTATAATTTCTGTGGACGGTTTTGGTGGTTGGGTGGGAATTAATGAAGCTGACCTAAAAGATATGGGCCTTACAGAAATAAATCTTATAAAAGTTATAGCTAGAGAGGACGAAGCTCGCATACTTATACCTCAGAAATTTAGTCAGACAATTGATCTACTAAAAAATGTAACTACACAAAATGATTTCGTATGGATATTAAACCAATGTCATAGTTATGTGATTTACGGCGGTAACGAAGACAAAAATATAGAGTGGTGGAGTAGGGAAGTAGAAAAGTTGTCTTGTAAAGCTATTATATACTTAAGTATGGAATGTGGAGCAGCTAAAATAATTCATCACATACCCTGTTCAGGGAGTACCCCAAGAATATTGATAGGTGCGAACGAGAACAAGAGTGGAGCACTCATTACACCGATTTTAAAATATATGAGCATTTCAAATTCTTATTGGGGTATACCCCAAGATTTGGATACAAATGGTTATATATCGTTATATGAAGCGTGGTGCACATTCAAAGCAGAATATAAGAAACAACGTCCAGCTATGATTGATTGTAATAATTTATCAGGCAAAGTATATCTTTATGACAATTTTTTGTAAGAACGTTAAAATAGGTTTTTAAATATAAATTTATTTATAAATAAGGTTAAAAATAAAATTATGAGACTATTGGTGATATTCTTATTTTCTTCGTTATTCTACTTATTTACAATAAATATTGTTTACGCTGCGTGTGGAATAACGTGCGCGTATTCTATAAAACCATATAATTGTCACATCCATGTAGGTAAATCCGAATTTGTAGGGATAATAAAACACCCCTTACAGAGTTTTGATCCAAACCCACAATATGGGAACGACGTAGATTACTGCGATGGTGGTACTCTTATATGCTCTAATAATAATTTTACGGATTCTTCAAATACACAAGAGGGATGGGAATGTAATATTGTTGATGGATGTTGGTTTCTTGACTGCAGTTATAATACTTGGGCCGGTCGCTGGGACAAAAGTGAAAAAAAAAAATGTATAAGATGTGGGGACAGACACAGAGAAGATAGTATTATTGGAGATACTACAGGTATGTATGTCAATTGTATGGATGACACACCCGAAGAAGGTGATGATGAATGTGAGTTGGCTTGTGGAGCTGATATAGAATGTGACGAGCATAAACCTTATACCCATATAGATTGTATTATTATCCCTTCATGGTTAGATTTAACATTTTTGGAGTTAGGTCACTGTAATCATTGTTCAGGGATTTGTGATAACAATTGTGCACTCATGGAAGGCTACTATTGTAATGTACAATGTGGGGCAGACCCATCATGTCATAATAAAGTACCAGGCCAATCGTGTGGTAGTAACAAATATTGTAGCAAAAATTGCAAATGTGTAGACATATGTGAGAATGAGTGTAGTAAAATAGGAGAATTTTTATATTATTGTGATGGTGATAAAAAGATGCAAAAGATCTGTACTAATTGTGATGATGATGATTGTCTGGAATGGTGTAACCCAACTCTTCGTTTTGATTGTAACTCATTTGATTGCACTAGTGGTTTCACTTGTAGCATAACTGGCACGACATTACTGAAATATGGTGATGATTATACCTGTAATCCAGACGCTTTTGAACCATTATGTAAAGATGTTGGCTCAAGGAAGCTTTGTGGGTCCTATGTATGTGATTCTAATAATATGTGCAATCAAATAACATGCGGAAGTAATACGTACATTTGTGTAGACGACTATGGGTTTAAGTGGGTGACACAGCCACCACAAAAAGAATCCAACTGCTACGATGGAATTGATAACAATTGTGATGGTAAAACGGATTGTTGTAAATCACCAGAAATTTCTATCTCACCAACAAGTGGAATAGGAAACGGTGGTGAGAATGTAACTTATCAAATAACAATAAAAAATAATAATCCCTCAGGATGTCCATCCTCTACATTTGACGTGGTTGGGATAGTGCCAGCTGGTTGGAAATTCTATGGTGGATCTGTGAAAGTTTCGGCAGGTGCAACTGCCACACTAGAGATTAATGTAACATCAAAAAGAGGAGATCCACTTGGTGTATATAACTTTACGGTGAATGTTACGGATCACAATGATAATAGGGCGTCTGCCTCTATAAAAGCTTTCTACGTCCTCATCAACTGCAGCGATAAGATATGTAGTGTTTTTGATACCACAGTATACGGAGAATCACTTCCAACTCCACTAGGAGAAACACAAGAGATATGCAGTAATGACTGTAAAACCTTGGTGAAACTTTCAAAAGGCGATTTTTATCCATATAAGTGGGGTGAAGATGTAGTTGTCACTGTTGAATTCAACGACAGCCGGTTCTATAAGGGAAAGGATGTAAGCTTAACCTTGAATATAATCAACCTTAAAGGAGCGTCACTTGAATGGAGCAGCGAACTATGCCCAATTCACAATAAGCAATGGAAAACCATGGATAAAGTTGGTGGTGGTAAGTGGGACCCTAGTACTTACGGCACTCAGCATCTTGAAAACCATAAAGTAAATATAACAACTGCACTAGGCTACGCAAAAATAGAAGCTTCTTGTACACTCCCGTCCCTTGGGCCTGGAAAATATCTCCTTAAAGCAGTCCCAACTGTATACAGCCATCCAACAAGATTAAAGGAGGGTATACAAAAGTTTGAGATAGAAGGTATTATAAACCAAAAACCCTACAACATTTCCAAAATTTTTCTTCTGGCTAATAGCCCAAATGGTAAAACCTTTTTAGATAAAATCTAATTAATTTTAAAATTCCAATTCATTACCAGTGAATAGCATGAAGCTTCCATTACCTAGAGGAGTGAAGGATTTTGATCCAGAAGAGATGATGCTAAGAGAAAAGATTTTAACTGCTAAAAGCGGAGACGAAATTAAAAAACAAATGTCTTTTTATTTTTTCCTTCCACTAAAATTATAAATTAAAAAATCTTTATTTGCATGAAATATAAAGTAAAGGATATAAATTTAGCAGAAGAAGGAGAGAGAATTTTTAAATGGGCTGAGCAAAATATGCCTGTTTTAAAAAGTATAAGCGATGACTTTAAGGAAGAAAAGCCATTGCAAGGAATAAAAATTTCAGCATGCTTGCATGTCACAAAAGAAACAGCGGTTCTTATAAAAACATTGCAAGAAGGAGGGGCAAAAATTTCATTATGCGGCTCAAATCCTCTTTCAACAAATGATGCAATTGCAGCATATCTTGCAAAAAATGGTTGCAATGTTTTTGCATGGCGAGGAAATCATTCCTCTTACTATTGGTGCATTGAAAAAGCACTTGAAATAAAGCCAAATATAACAATGGATGATGGAGGTGATTTAATCACAACAATTCATACAAAAAAAAGAGAGCTTATTAAAAATGTTATAGGGGGAACGGAAGAGACAACAACAGGCGTTAAAAGACAAATTGCAATGGAAAAAGAAGGTGTTCTTGCTTATCCTGTTGTTGCAGTAAATGACTCAATGACAAAATATTTATTCGACAATAGATATGGAACAGGGCAGAGCACAATAGATGGAATTTTAAGAATTACTTCGCTATTGCTCGCTGGAAAGAAATTTGTTATTGCTGGCTATGGATGGTGCGGGCGAGGGCTTGCGATGAGGGCAAAAGGAATGGGGGCAAAAGTTATCATATGCGAGGTTGATGAAATAAAAGCTCTTGAAGCGGTGATGGATGGTTTTGATGTAATGCAGATGAAAGAAGCTGCTGAAATAGGAGATATATTTGTAACTGTAACTGGAAACAAGCATGTTATTGGTGGAGAGGAAATTAAAAAAATGAAGGATGGGGCAATTCTTGCAAATTCTGGGCATTTTGATAATGAAATAGATGTTGAATGGCTTGAAAAAGAAAATGTAAAGAAGGAAAAAATAAGAGAAAATCTTGTTGCCTATTCTCTTAAAAATGGAAAAAAAATTTATTTGCTGGCTGAAGGGAGGCTTGTAAATCTTGCAGGTGCAGAAGGACATCCTCCAGAAGTTATGGATATGTCTTTTGCAAATCAAGCAATGGCTGTTAAATGGCTTGTTGAAAATAAAGGAAAGCTTGAGAATAAAGTTTATCGCTTGCCAGAAGAAATTGATAGAGAAGTTGCGAGAAGAAAGCTAAAAACAATGGGAATAAAAATAGATGAGCTTACAGAAGAGCAGAAAAAATATTTGGCAAGCTGGAAGGAAGGCACATGAAAGAAGTTGCAAAAGAAATTAAAAATTCAAAATTCTGCATAGCTCTTACAGGAGCTGGAATATCAACAGAATCTGGCATACCAGACTTCAGAGGAAAAAATGGTATATGGAGTAAATATGATATAAATGAATATGGAACAATAGAAAGTTTTATTAGAAATCCTTCAAAGATATGGAGATTTTTTGAAGAAATGATTGATGGATTTAAAAACGCAAAGCCAAATGTTGCACATGTTGCTCTTGCTGAAATGGAAAGAGAAGGAATAATAAAGGCAATAATAACCCAGAATGTTGATAACTTGCATGCAAGAGCTGGAAGCAAAAATATTATTGAATTTCATGGAAATTTTTCCAAATTAAAATGCATTAAATGCGGAAGAAAATTTGAAATGGAAAAGGAAAAAAGATTTTGCGAATGCGGCGGGCTTGTTAAGCCAGATATTATAATGTTTGGAGAAGAAATTCCTAAGGATGCTTTAGAAAAATCTTTTGAGCTTGCTGAAAAATGCGATTTAATTCTTGTAATTGGGACAAGCTGTTCTGTTTATCCCGCCGCCTATATTCCAGTTATTGCAAAAAGAAATGGGGCAAAAATTGTTGAAATAAATGCAGAAGATACACAAATAACTCATTTGGCAGATTATGTTTTAAGAGGGAAATGTAGTGATATTATTTCAAAAATCTATGAAGAAATTAAAAATTTGCATTGATTTCTTCTCCCGCATCTCTTTCAATTATTAATTTAGCTACATTATATGGCAAGCATACAACATCTTCCTTATTTAAAAAATATTTTTTCATATCATTCCCAATAAAAGGGGGAATTTCTTTTTTTATCCTTACAATGGCAAAATCCTTCTTTTTTTCAAAAATTTTTTTTCTATAAGCATTTATAACATTTAAAAGCTCTTCATAAAAAATTTTTTCTTCATTTGTCATATTTTCTGGCATTTCCTTTCCAGTTCTTGCTGAATGAAGAGCAAAACTAACAATTTTCTTTTCTCTTCTTTCAAATATGCTCTGCAGCAATCTTTTTGTATTTCTTAACTCATCAGATAAAATCATCAATTTATGAGATGGACTTTCTTTTTCTTTTTCTATTCTGCTTTCAATTTCTTCTATATAGCTTATTGCTTGAGAATAAAAATCCGTATCAATTTTTGTTAGTGAGGAGCTATTTCTTTCCATCTCATCTATATTCCTCAACTTTTCATATGTGAGCATGATTGTAAGTAAAATCCTTATATATTAATTATTCATTTATCCTCATGAAGCATGCAATTGTTGTTATAATATCAATAATGCTTTTAGCTCCAGTTTTTGCCCAAGAAAAAATTATATATGCTGGCTTTGAAGGAATAAGCTGGAAGAAAGTTATTCCAGTTAAAAAAGCAACTTTTGTTAAATTTGATGAAAATAGCTTTTTAGATGATTTTGCATATCTTGCATCCATACCTGCAAGTGTTTTTTATGATAAGGAAACAGATAAAATTTATTCATATCCTTTATTATTCTACCAAGATTATAGTAAGGAAAAATATCTTAATGCAAGGCAGGGCTTAGATTATTTCATGGAAGATTGGATAAAATATTGCGGAAAATTAAGCATTGATTACATAAATATTGAGCAGGAGCCATGGAAAGGAGATAATGTATCGCATATAAATAGCGATGATATATATGAAATAGCAAGTAAAATAGCTTTACATGAATGGAGTTACAGCAATGATTTAGTTCTTGCAATAGTTGGAGAATATGGATATGAAAGCAATAAAACTATTGAGCAGATAAGTGGAAAATTCTCACCGAAAGAAATAAAAAAAATAAATCTTGAAGGAATAAAGCAAGATAGCCTTGCTCCTCAATATAGCAGCTTTTATGTTCCAGAAGGTTATAAATATTTGGAGGCAAGCCTTTGGTGGCCTTGCGTCAGCTGGCTTCCGAATTTTATGGCTCTCTTAACAATTGGCTTGCTTCAGGGCGGGCTTACTATCCCTTCTGCTGATCCTGATCTGCAATTATATTGCTCTTATGAAGGCGAATTTATGCAGGTTGCTGCTTCTGAAACATGGAATGTTATGTGGGGACCGCATGAAGATACTTCTACATATGTATATTCAAGCGGAATGTGGAAAGCAGCAATAACAGATATACCAACAAAGAAAATTTTAAGAGATGCATATGGAACATTTTTCCAAAGGCTGATTGCAACAATTACTGGAAAAGTTCCTTATTATGTTGAAATTTCTCTTTATCCTGGCCAAGAAGTGGAGTTAATTGAGGCGCCTTTTATGGCAAGAAATGTAACTTTTGAGCTAAGTGGTAATACAAAGCTTGGATTAATAATAGTTGATGAGAATAATGTAGCAATTGCATATTCTTCTTCAAATGATACAAAACAAACTCTAAAAATAGATCAGCTTGGAGAAGGAAAATATAAAGCAATTATTGTCCAGATGAATGAAACAGATAAAGAAATAAGCTATACACTTAAATATTCATGGGAAAATAAAATGAATAAAAGCGTTGCTTGCTACATGGCAAATGCTGCAGAAGGAGCAATACTTGCTTCCCTTATGAATGCTCCATTGCTGTATACAAAAGCAAATGAAATCTCTTCCTGCACTTTAGATGCAATTAAAAAACTTGGAGTAAGAAACATATATCTTGTAAATACTGGAAATGAAATCGCTGCAATAAAAACAAGCCTTAGGTTCGCAAACATTTATGAATTTAACAGCTTAGAAGGCATTTATAACGAAATAAAAAATAGAACAAAATCAGATGATATCGTTATTTCAACTCTCGATCCATGGACATATATGGCAACAGATGAACTCAAGCCGAGTGGCGAGTTACAGGGTGCTCTTTTCATTGGGCCAGCAGCTTATGCGGCGGCGCATCATGGCTGCCCTCTCTTGATTACTGATATGCATGAGGAGCTTTCAATGGCTGTGGTATGGCATAATGAATGGTGGAAGAAGCATGCTATAAGAGATGAGGAGCCGAATGTTGCTGCAATGTATTTAACAGCAAAGCAGGCATATGATTTCTTTGGAAAAATGGGATTTGATAAACCAGGAAAAATAGAATATATGCTTACTGTTGCAGATCAATTTGATATAGGCACACCATGGGATAGGGCATTTGTAGGCGTTGCTTATCCTGGAAGAATATTTGGCTCACCAGTTGATACAAGCTACTGGATATGCAGGAGCGTCTTTTATCCAGCAATTATATTTACAAATCCAGCTTTAAATAGTGAGGGAATTATGCTTATAAATGGTAGCGAAAGTAGAAGAAAAGCAAATGGATTGCTTGAAATAATAAAGCCGAGCCAAGAAGAAAAATTTGTTTATCCTGTTTTAAATTCATGGATTACATATGCCCATCGCTTCAATGAAAGAGCAAGCCAATTCTGGGGATGCAACTATACTTGTGCAAGTGGAATAACTCCATTTTATGAACCATCTACTCATCCAATAGATAATAATGTTCTTGCAAAATATGGAAAATATGGCTCATATTGGCCAGATTTAACAGAAAGTGAGGTTGTTCCTTTTTATTTATATAAAGCGGGCTATAGCGTTGCATTTACAACAAACTTCTCGGCAACAATGGAAAA
>JAWAYL010000015.1:0-26301 GCA_038818725.1 Thermoplasmatota archaeon
TATTTCCATATCTGTGAATGACAAAAATATTCCATTTGAATCTATTAGCAAATCCTTTTTCCATCCTTTTGTTTCGTAGTAATCATTGTATTCTGCTTCTTTTTCTCCTCTCTTAGCAGTTGCATCTTCTATTAATTTTCCTTCCCATTTCTTTTACAACAGCATAGAAAATTTCTTCTATTTTTTCTGGCAAAAGATCATTTATGAAATGTCTTATTGTTTCATAAGAAGGAAGGCTTCCCGGATTAAATCCCAGGTTTTCTGCAATTTCTTTATTCTTTCAAGTCTTGGAAACATTTGCTTTAGTGTTTGATCTAAGAAACTTAGTTCCAAATGAGAAAGAAATTCAGATGTTTCTACAGGGTTTTCTTTCGTTGGGTTTATGAACAATGCTAGCGAGCATAGCATTTTCCTATCTCTTTTTCCAGAAAGGTTGGGAGGATGACTTCGCCTGTTCTGCGAGGGATTGATTTAAGTTCTCTTAGCCGAATAGGTGTATGCCCAAATATATATAAAATTGCTAGGCGGCTTAACACAGATGTAGAATAAATAGATTTTCACAAACAGCAAACTACTATCTCTCCTTCTTCGCTACCTTTACTATAATACAAAAATATTTAAATTGAAAAGTCTTTAAATTCAATGCATGCTGTTGAAGTAAAAAATCTTGTTAAAAGATACGGGAAAATAGAAGCTGTCAGAGGTGTAACATTTCATGTAAATGAAGGAGAAATATTTGGTTTAATTGGTCCAAATGGAGCAGGAAAAACAACTATAATAAGAATAATATCAACCCTGCTTAAAATCACGGAAGGGAGTGTAAATGTTTTTGGATATGATGTAGAGAAGTATGCAAATGAAATAAGGAAATTAATAAGCTATCTTCCAGAAGAGGCTGGAGCATATAAAAACTTGACTGGTAGGGAATATTTAAAATTCATTTCTTCATTTTTTAACGACGATTTTGTTGAGAGAGGAATTGAAATTGCAAATCTTGGAAAAAGAATAGATGACAAAATAGAAACATACAGCAAGGGAATGGTTCGGCGCCTGCTGGTGGCGAGGGCTTTAATGAGCAAGCCGAAACTTGCGGTGCTAGATGAGCCAACTGCTGGGCTTGATGTAATAAATGCTCAGGAGATAAGGAGAATAATAAAGGAGAGTGTGGAGCAAGGAGTGACTGTTTTGCTTTCATCCCATAATATGCTTGAAGTAGAATTTTTATGTGACAGAATAGTTCTTATTGATAATGGAAGAATAGTTGAAGAAGGTGAGCCATCGGAACTAAAGGAAAAATACGATGCAAGAAATATTGAAGAAGTTTTTGTTAAAGTGGTGAGATGAGCTTCTTCGCTTTAGTTAAAAAAGAAATTAAGGAACTGCTTACTCCTTCAACAATTTTACCAATGATAATAACTGTTTTTCTTTTTGTTGCCCTAGGAAATGCCTTCGGAAATATAGCGGAAGAGGCTGGAAAAATGCATGATGTTGGACTAATAAATTGTGATAATGGAATTTTTTCAGATATTGCTGTTCGGGAAATAAAAAAATACGCAAATATTAAATACGAGGGGAAAAATGAAGAAGAAATTGAGAAAATAATAAATGAATTTAAAGACAAAATAATCTGTCTAATTTTTATTCCATCTAATTTCAGTGAGAATATAAATAATTCAAATCAGGCTGAAATAGAAGTTTATTGGTTTATTAAAGGATTAGGAGTAAGTGACATAATTTCATCTGCTTTCTTAGATAATGTTTTTACAAGTATAAGTAAAGAAATATCATCGGAAATTATTGAGAAAAATGGAATAAATTCGACAAATGTTCTATCACCAGTTGCAAAAAAAGAAATAACAATACTTAAAAATAAGGAAATTGAAAATATTTCGCCGCAGATGCTCTCAAATCTTCTCTCTTCTCAATCAATAACAATTCCAATAGTGATGATGATTATTATTATGATGAGTGGGGGGATGGTTATATCTTCAATGGGAATGGAAAAGGAAAATAAAACCCTTGAAACACTTTTAACATTGCCTATAAAAAGAAGTGAAATAGTTGCTGGGAAAATAACTGGGGCTGCGATAGTGGGGCTTATAATGGCAACAATCTATATGATTGGTTTCAGCTATTACATAAATTCTTTTCAAAGCTCTTCTCGCTTAAATCTTGCTGACTATGGACTTATTTTAAGTAATTATGACTACCTTTTCATTGCTTTATCTGTTTTTCTTGCATTAACATCCGCTCTCGCAATGTGCATTGTTCTAGGAGTTTTTGCAAAGAATTATAAAAGTGCTCAAGCTCTTACATTACCACTATCAATGCTTGCATTGATTCCGATGTTTCTAACAATGTTTAAGGATTTTGAAACAATGCCAACCATGCTGAAAATAATTTTATTTATAATCCCATTTTCTCATCCAATGATGGCTCCTCGCTTCTTGCTTTTCAAAAATTATTTTATGGTGATAGGAGGAATAATATATATTGCAATATTTTCTTTGATTTTCATGATAATTGCGATAAAAATTTTTAACACAGATAAGCTTATAACTGGCACTATCAGAAAATGAATAACTGGGACAAAATAGCAAAAGATTTTGATGCAACCCGCAAATTTCCTTGGAAAGAATGCCTTGATTTTATAAAAAATATCAATGGCATATGTCTTGATTTAGGCTGCGACGGCGGGCGCCATCTTTTACCAATAACTAAAAAATGCCTTGCGGTGGGAGCGGATATATCATTTTCGATGCTTGAAATAGCAAAAGAGAAGGTGAAAGATGCCTTTCTTGTGTGCTGTGATGCAAGAAATTTGCCTTTTTTAGATGAAACTTTTGATAATGCATTATTTATTGCAACCCTCCACAATATAGAGGGGAAAGAGGGCAGGAGAAAAGCTCTAAAGGAGTTAAGAAGGGTTTTGAAAAAAGATGGCAAAGCACTGATTTCCGTTTGGGCTAAATGGCAGGATAGATTTATTTTTCATTTTATAAAAAAATTTTTAAAAAAAGGGGAGCATGGAGATATTTTAATTCCATGGAAAAAAAATGGTGAAGAGATTATGAGATTTTATCATCTTTATAGCAGAAGAGAATTTAAAAAGGATTTAAAAGAAAGCGGATTTAAAATAGAAAAAGCATGGAGTGTAAAAAAAGCAAGTAAATGGCTTAAGGATAACCATTTTGCCATAGTCAGTATTTCTTGATTGTTCAACATCGATATTGGTATGCATCGCGATCATAGCTTCTCAGCTTCCGCTAATTCCAGAACCTCCTTTTCAATTTTTTCATAGCTTCGGGGCAGTGTCAGAAGCGCTGAGGGTGGGATTTGAACCCACGAGGAGCATAAGCCCCACAGGCTCTCCAGGCCTGCGCCTTACCTCTAGGCTACCTCAGCTTTTCCACATTTTTGGGTATGTGCCTGGCTTCATTATAACTCTTTTTGTGTCTGCAACCATGCCGTGTTCTTTTTCTATTATTTCTCTTGTGCTCATTAATGCTTCAGCTATTGCAACCAATTCTCCTTTTAAAGTTTTTATTGCAATTTTGCTACCTCTTTTTATACCATTTTCTACCATTGCAACACCTGGAACCATAAGATTTGCACCATGACATATTGCATCAACCGCTGAATCTTTTATTATTATATCTGGAAGATGCTCTACAAGAGTTTCAACTGGATAAATAATTTTTTTGATAAATTCTTTTCCATTCTCTTTCCAGAAAATATATGCATCAAGCAAATCTTGCAAATATATTGCATCTTCTTCCTCAAATATTCCTGTTCTTGTTCTTCTTAGCTCTTCCATATGTGCTCCAACACCAAGCTTTTTTCCTATATCTTCACATAAAACTCTTATATACGTGCCTCCTTCACAACCAACTTTAAAAAGAACATCTTTTCCATCAATCTCAACTATGTTTATGTAATATATTGTTCTCTGTCTTCTAACCCTCTTTACAGCAGCTTCTTTTGGTGGGATTTGCCATATTTTTCCAACAAAACTTTTTATAACTTCCCTTAATTTTTTTTCATCAACATTTGCATGAAGTCGCATTAAAC
Organism: Thermoplasmatota archaeon; assembly: GCA_038818725.1. Classification (GTDB taxonomy): domain Archaea; phylum Thermoplasmatota; class E2; order UBA202; family JdFR-43; genus JACIWB01. The sequence goes on from JAWAYL010000015.1 coordinate 4,072, forward strand.
AAACATATTCCTTCGAGATTTCATGCATTAGCCCTATTGCTTTTGTTGCATTTTCTAAAGCAATTGGCAATACTCCACTAACCTTTGGATCGAGCGTCCCACCATGTCCAGCTTTTTTTAAGTGAAGAATCTCTTTTACCCATGCTGCTACCTGATGAGATGTAGGTCCGCAGGGCTTATCTATAATAACCACTCCATTCTCAATTGCTTCTTCAATGCTTCTCTTGTTTGGTTCTTTTCCAAAAAATGGGCTTGTTTCCTCTTCGCTTTTTACAAATCTTTTTCTCTTTATTTTGGGTACCATCTGCAACTCCTCTTCTTCATCGGACAAATCTTCTTTGTTTTGCAAGGCGGACCAGCATTTTCAAATATTGTAGGAGCAACCTGTTTAACTAATTTAAGCATTTTCCAGGCAAGCATTCTTATCTCCCATTGGGCATGTAAGCAACATCTTAATTCAAAAAAATTTAGCAAAGAACGAGCATTCATTGAAACAATTATTGAAGTGCAGGCAGCATTTGGTAAAATATAGCGAGCATCTTCAATTGGCACATCTTTTCTCATTTCATCATATAATTCCCATATTTTTTTGATCATTTCATTATATTTTTTCCCATATTTTTTTCTTACGGAAGGAGGAATTATATATTCCATTTCCTGAACAACATATCTCTGGCTTTGCTGTGAGTAAGATGCTATTCTATGCCTTACAAGTTGATGAGTTAAGGCTCGAGAAACACCTGATATTTCAAAAGTAAAGTATGCATGCTCAACAACACTTGTATGTCCCATATCAATTACCGCTCTTAAAATTTTTTTAACTTTTTCATCTTTTTGCAATTCATCAAATTTTTTTTTTGAATGAGTAAAAATAGCAGAAATTCCTGCAATAATATCTGGCTCTGGTGTATGTGCTATTAATTTAACTTCCATTTTATTCCATCTCGAGCATATCAATTAATTCTTCAGGCTCTTTTACTTTCCTTAGCTCATTCTTTTCAATTACTGGCACTCCTTCTATCATTTTTATTTTTGATTTTTCTGCAAGAATTATAGATTTTCTCTCTGTAACCTTTGAGATATTTGAAATTATTCTAGCTCTTTCAAATATTCTTCTGTCATTTATTCCAACTATAAAAATTTCATCTAAAAGTCTTGAAACCGCATGAAATGGGCTTCTATAAGTAGGAAAGATAAAAGCGCCTATTTCTTCCATAATTTTAAGCATTTCATCTTTTATTTCCTTCATTTCTATTTCTTCCTTCTCTATTTCCTCGAATAGTGTTATTGGTTTAATGAAATCATATCCAATGCATTTGGCCATTTTCTCCGCAACTTCAACACTAGCACGCTCTCCTTTTTCATACATTTGGATAGTTTTTCTAGATACACCAGCTATTCTTGCAAGCTGTCCGATAGAAAGCCCCTTCTCTCTCTTAAGCCTGCTAAAAGTTTCTCCATCTATATTTACATAAAATCCGCCCGGCGCAGCGCATACAACAGGGGGGCGCCCCCTGATGTAGTTCTCAAGCGTTTTTATAGTAAGAATAGGGACACCATATCTGAAATATACGATATCATCTTCAAGAAAAGTGGAGCATGTTTTTTCACCTACTATTATTGGTAATGCACCTAAAAATCTTGATATTGAAATTAACTCTTTTGCACTTTCTTCGCTTATTGAATCTATGTTATTCAATACCTTTATTATTAAGAGCAGATTATCTCTTCTTGCAACAAAATCGAAGCTACTCGGCCTTATCCTGCATATCTGGCTACAGTAAAATCCTGATTTTGTAAGAAGCAATTGTGTTGATTGAAGCAGTTTTTCTTTCATCAGGACTATATACTTATATATATAAAAACTTAATTAAAATTTGTGTGGGTTGGAATAGATGACACAGATGCAATCAATGGAGGATGTACAACCTTTATTGCAACTGAAATTATAAAAGATATAATTTCATTAGGATATGATTTGATTGGCTATCCTCGGATTGTAAGGCTTAATCCAAATATTTTATGGAAAACAAGAGGAAATGCATCAATTGCAATTCAGTTTGGGATTGGAGGGGGTAAAAGAAAGCAAATAGGGGAAATTGATGAAAAAAAGATATATATTTACGAAAGAAAAAAAGAGGAAGCAAATGAAGAGGAGATAATAATGGCTGTTGATAAAATTATAAGAGAAAAATCGAGCGAGGAAGCAAACCCTGCGTGGGTTGTAAGCAGAAAAAAATTCAGCAGAAGTTTATATAGAAAAGCAGTAAAAGAAATTGTATCAGTAGAAGAAGTTAAAAAAATTTTGATGGAAAATGGGGCAAAATATCGTTGCTATAGAGGAGAAATAGGGCTTGTTGGGGCTTCTTCCGCAATTTCTTGGAAACCTTTTGATAGGACATACGAATTACTTACTTATACAAATGGGAAAAAATATCTTGATAAAGAAAGTGTTATAAAAATGGATAAGCTTTTCCCTTCAACATTTAATAACTATGATTACGAAAATGATTATATAGCAATTTTTCCGAAAGCAAAATCGCCTGTATTTTTTGGAATAAGAGGAGAAAATCCAGAGGAGTTAAAAGAAGCGATGAAGATATTAATTTCTTCTCCTTTTGAAAGATGGCTTATTTTTGAAACAAATCAGGCAACAGATGAACATTTGCAGAAAAAAAGAATAGAAGAGATAAAACCATATGAATCAGTGATTGTAAGAGGAAAGGTTAAAAAGGAGCCATTTTACATTGAAGGAGGACATATAATATTTTCAATAAGCAATGGAGGGGAGATAGATTGCACTGCCTATGAACCAACGAAAAATTTTAGAAAACTGATAGAAAAGCTGAGGGAAGGAGATGAAGTTGTGGTTTATGGAGGAGTTAGAGAAAAGCCATTTACGATAAATATAGAAAAAATAGAAATTAAAAAAGTTGTTGAAGTATATGAAAAAATAGAAAATCCTTTTTGCGAAAATTGCAAAAAGCATATGAAATCAATTGGAAAAAATAAAGGATATCGCTGTCCAAAATGTGGAAAAAGAGCAAGCGAAAAAGATGCAAAATACATAAAAATAGAAAGGCCCTCGCCCGGCCTATATGAAGTTCCAGTAGTAGCAAGGCGCCATCTGTTTAAGCCATTAAAAAGAATAAAGTAGCGCCAAAAATTTCTTTCAATCCTACCTTAGTCCGATTTTAACCTGTTGTAAATTGTAATATTGCTTCTAGCCCATTCTCTTTCAATCCTACCTTAGTCCGATTTTAACTTTCTCTTATCAATGTAATTGCTTCATTAAAATCTTCCTTTCAATCCTACCTTAGTCCGATTTTAACACAACTCTTCAGTAAAAGGAACATAACACTGTATAACTTTCAATCCTACCTTAGTCCGATTTTAACTAGCTGAAATTACAGACATTGGTTATGTGCCAGTAACCTTTCAATCCTACCTTAGTCCGATTTTAACAGTTCTGTTAAATTAGATGCTGTAGCGACATCACTATTCTTTCAATCCTACCTTAGTCCGATTTTAACTTTGTTCCACTGCCTCGCCTCAAATCTATTTTCATTCTTTCAATCCTACCTTAGTCCGATTTTAACTCTGGGATCAACTGAAAGGCCTATCAGCTTTAAACTCTTTCAATCCTACCTTAGTCCGATTTTAACATAGCTCATGCAACATTTAATCCAGCGGATATGTACTCTTTCAATCCTACCTTAGTCCGATTTTAACAATAAGTTATGATATAAATGAATACAAAGCAATAAAACTTTCAATCCTACCTTAGTCCGATTTTAACACACCAATAAAAAATAAAAAAAATAAAAAAAAAGGAACTTTCAATCCTACCTTAGTCCGATTTTAACCCAGATGTGAGGAAACAGTAAAAACAATCGGATTCTTCTTTCAATCCTACCTTAGTCCGATTTTAACCGGCGAACTACAGACGACTATAACAGCAGAGATATACTTTCAATCCTACCTTAGTCCGATTTTAACCTTTATCCACACCAGCGCGGCATATTTCTTAATAAACTTTCAATCCTACCTTAGTCCGATTTTAACCTGCATTTGTAGCGAATTATGTTTCTGTTCCTGCCGCTTTCAATCCTACCTTAGTCCGATTTTAACTTATGAATGTACAGAATAAAGAACAAACACAAAATTCTTTCAATCCTACCTTAGTCCGATTTTAACTGAAAAATGGATTTTTGGAAGTGAAAGATTTATTTACTTTCAATCCTACCTTAGTCCGATTTTAACAATTTTATTTGCAGAAATAAGAATGTGGTATGCGATCTTTCAATCCTACCTTAGTCCGATTTTAACATTATACAGCTTTTGCAAACTGATTAACGCAATATACTTTCAATCCTACCTTAGTCCGATTTTAACGTGAGGTAATCGATTTGAATGATTATGAAAACTTTCACTTTCAATCCTACCTTAGTCCGATTTTAACTTGATGGATATTCGTGGCTAGTAAGAGAGAAAATAACTTTCAATCCTACCTTAGTCCGATTTTAACAATTTATGGACTGGAAAAAGCTGCGAGGTTGACGAACTTTCAATCCTACCTTAGTCCGATTTTAACAGCGGCGGAAATTGCGTTTATTTAATTTTAAATGCAAATTTATATTTAAAATTGTCGGGGATGTTCAATGATGCATTTTATTTATAAAGATCCGCGACAAAATTTAATTTATCAAATGCTCTATTATGTAGTCATGGACTTTTTCGTTTATTGCAATTAAAGAAATATGATCTTCTTTTCCAATAGGCCATGCTGCTCCTTCCAAAATATAAATTGGCCTTCCTTCAAGATAAGGGCTTTCTGTGGGGCATAAACCATCTGAATAATGAGCTATGCCATCATTATCAAAATCTCTTGGAAAATCTCCAAAAATAATCCCTATATCTCCTCCTATAGCATAATAATCAATTAAATCTGTTGTATTGTAGCCCATTGCTTGCAAAAATGGTGAATTATATACCATATCAGGCAATTGAGCGATCCACCATGGAAAATATGTATATTTTATTATGTTCTTTAGGAAATATTCGTTTATATTTGGAGGAACTCCGTGGCAAGGCGTGCCTACAACAATTAAGTCATCTATCTGATATGCCCCTATTACAACATCAGCATCTCCGTCTCCATACCATGGATAGCCGTTTCCATCCCAGCCATCATTCCAGTAATCAACATCCTCCATATAATGCTCCGCCATAAATCTTGCAATAAGCCCACCCATGCTATGAGCGACAATATCTATTGTCTGATCTGGTGAATAGCCATTTAAAACAAGAGCATCTCTTATTTTTTTTGAAACCATGCCAGCAATCCATGAGATATGGCGCTCCTGCCATTCTGGTTCATAAGTAAGCCATTGTATTCCTGGCTTATTCAAATCAAAATCAAGTAATTTAAAACCTTTTTCCTGCAATTTTTGTGTTAGGTTCCACCATGTATAATTTAAAAGAGCGGAATTTATATTTCCAACCCATCCATGAATAAGAACAACTGGAAAATCGCCGGGCTTTTCAGGAAATATTTTTATTTTTGTATTTGCAATACTTCTTTCATAATCTATATCTCCAGAAAGATTTCTTTCATATTCAGCAAAAATTTCAATTTCTGATGTCTCATTAACATTTGAAAGGAAAAAAGGAATTTCTGTTAATCCGTTTTTATCTGTATAACTAACTTTTTCCATTATCTTTTTTTCGTTAATAAAAAAATTCCATTTCACGCTTGCATTTTCAATTGGTTTCTTTTCTTCACTTGACACCAAACTTGCTTTTAAAAAGCACGTTTCTCCAGCAATAACTTCATTTTTACTGCAATTCAAATCAATTTCTGTCCTGTATATTTTAGGATAAACAATTAAATCAAGAAAATCCTCCTTAACATATCCTTTCGAATTTAAAATAGCAATTATCTTAACTTTATATTCTTCATCATCAACATCATATGGAGCAAAATAAATCATCTCTATAATTCTCCTATTATCTTCGCAATAATCATTTTTTTTCTCGAGTCGGCCGGTGCTTTCATTCGCCTGAATGCGCCAGATTATTTCTGCATCGCTTGCATTTTTCTCTAAAATAAGAGTTATCTCTGCACTTTTTCCTTCTTCGACATATAAAATTTTTGGAGTTAGCTTTATTTCTATTTCTTCCTTTTCTGGATTTCTCAAAAAGATGATTAGGGATGCTAAAATAATAATGGATATGACAATAACGAAAATAAAGATTTTATTTTTCATGTTAGTATCTTCTGAAATCTTTGCTTTTCTCCTCTAATTTTTACTGGATATTCTGCAGTTATGCACCCAAGGCATAAATCTTTCCGATCCTTTCCAATTGCCTTAATCATTCCATCTACTGAAATGTAAGCAAGAGTATCCGCATCTATTTCTTTTCTTATCTCCTCTATGCTTCTTTTTGATGCTATTAATTGCTCTCTTGTAGTCATATCTATACCAAAATAGCATGGAGCAATTATTGGTGGAGATGCAATCCTTACATGCACTTCCTTCGCTCCATAATTGCGGAGCAATTTAACAATTTTTTTCATTGTTGTTCCTCTTACTATGGAATCATCAACAACAACCACTCTTTTGTCTTTTATAATACTTTTCACTGGATTCAATTTAAGTAAAACCATTTTTTCTCTAGCATTTTGTGAGGGTAGTATAAATGTTCTTGCAATGTATCTATTTTTCATAAGCCCTTCCGCCATTGGTATACCACTTGCTTTTGAGAAGCCGTATGCATGAGCCCTCCCTGAATCAGGAATTGGAACCACATAGTCCGCATCTACTGGGCTTTCCTCTGCAAGAATCTCTCCTAATTTTTCCCTTGTTTTATAAATATCCACTCCATCAATAAATGAATCTGCTCTTGCAAAATATACATATTCAAAAAAACAGTGTGCCTTGTATTCTTCATTTGAAAGAATATAGCTTTTGTAGCCATCCGGTTTTATTTCTACAAGCTCACCTGGCATAACATCTCTTATAAATTCTCCTTCGAGAGCATCAATTGCAACAGATTCAGAGCATATAATATATCCATCATCTATTTTCCCGATGCAGAGTGGCTTTATTCCAAAAGCATCTCTTAATCCAAAAACCCTATTGTTTACCATAAATGTAAATGAATATGAGCCCTCTATTCTTTTTATAATTCTTTTTACTGCTTTTTCAACATTTACATCCCTCAGATAGTCAGATAACATATAGGCAATTATTTCTTCCTCGCTTCCGTAAACAAAATTATATCCTCTTTTCATCATTTCTTCTTTTATTTCAGACGAGTTTACAATTATCCCATTATGGGCAATTGCAATATCTCCAACGGAAGTATGCATAATCAAAGGCTGGGCATTTTCTGGAGTAGAAATCTTTATTGAATAATAAACATGCCCTATCCCCACATTTCCTTTCAGCTCTTCAAAATTTGTTCTACTAAAAGCCTCTTCAACAAGCCCCATTCCTCTATAAACTTTTATCTCTCCATCATACAATGCGATGCCCGCCGCCTCCTGCCCGCGGTGTTGCATTGCTATAAGGGCAAAATATATTTTCTCCGCTACATTTTTGCGAGATGAGATTGCAACAACACCGCATTTTTCATTCATTTTTCCAGTTATATTTTCTCCATCTTTTAGAGCGACCAAATCCGCAAGAAGCACAGTATTTTTTTCTTACATGATAAGAATGCCTACCACATCTTCTACATACAATGTGCGTCTTTTTTCCTCCTTCCTTTGAAGGTGTTCCCTTTCCCATTTTATCACTCCTTAAGCCATTATATATATTATATTATCTCCTCTTACAATAACCTTGCTCAACTCTCTCTTTTTCTCCCCATTTATTATTTCTTCCGCATTTTTGAGTATTAAATTGAGATGAGGATGATCATATCCTTCAAGTATGCCTCTATACTCCTTATCTCCCTTAATTTCAACAACTATTCTTTTTTCAATACTTGAATGAATCAGTTCCAAAGGTTTCATGTTTATTGTATAAATAGGAGTTAATAAATTTTTCCTAACATATATTTTATCCCTCGCACGCCTTGTCCTTTAGCTTCATGAGCTCTCAAAATTTTTGACACTACTTCTTCAATTAACATAAAATTTTTAAACTATTTGATATATTTTACGCATGAAAGCAATAATTCCGATTTTATTTGCAATATTGATTTTTGGGGATATTTGCGGAAGCACTTTTGTTAAAAATAGCGAATTTATTATCCAATGGGAAAAGAGTTACGGCAGCTTGTGGTGGTGGTCCGCCCGCTATGAAGGTTCGCAGCCTGTTGGCGATGCAGACAATGATGGAAAAAATGAGTTGCTTATAGGGGGAAGAGATCCTTTTATGAGAGTTATGAAATGGGATGAAAGAAAGCAGACATATTATGAGCAGGCAAAAATTGTTGACCCTGTTTTTGGAATCGGCTATAGTTTTTTTGGCATTTCCCAACCTTTTGGCTCCGCAACAGGTTTTTGTATAGGAGATATAGACAATGATGGGAAAAATGAAATAGGAGTTGCCTGGGGTCGCCACTTCTCATTTTTTGAATGGAACGGATTTAGATATAAAAAGGAAGGAATGTATGTTGTTTACAATGGCCAAAGATGGGGAACAACTCTTGATTGTATAGTTGGAGATTACGATAATGATGGAATGAATGAAGTTATTGTTACTGGTAGCTTCAATAATGTTCCTTCTCTTGTTGCTATAAGATGGGATGGAAACAAATTTATAGAAGAAGCAAAATGGGGAAATGAAGCAATATATTTTCCTTGGATTGCTGATGTAGATAACGATGGAAAAAATGAAGTTATTGTTGGGCATGGTCGCGAGCTTGTTTTGCTTAAATGGGAAGGAGAAAAATTTATATCAAATACAATAGAAAAATTTCAATATCAGGTTTTTGGATGTGTTGCAAAGGACAGCAATGGAGATGGAATAAATGAAATCCATGTAACATTTTATGCTCCTCGTCTTTGCATTTATAGATGGAATGGTAGCGCGTATGAAAAATTATTCGATACTTTATGGCAAGGTGAGGAAGATACTATAGAAGCAATAGATGTTGGAAATGTTGATAATGATGAAATGCCAGAAGTGTGTGTTGGCACAGATAAAGTTCATATTTTGCAATGGAAAGAAAACAGGTATGAAGAGGAGTATTTAATAAGCGATACATATGGTTTGCTTGCGGTAACATGTGTTGGGGACTTTGATAATGACGGGAAAAATGAAATAAATGCTGGCGCAGTTGGAGTAAGTAGAGGAGAAGATTATAAATCCTGGATATTTAAATATTCGGGCCTGTAGCCTAGCGGAAAAGGCGGCAGCCTTCGGAGCTGCAGATCAAGGGTTCAAATCCCTTCAGGCCCGTAGAAAATGGTGTTAATATCTCCAATAATTTAAAAAATAATTTTTCTTTTCAATATTATGGCTCTCATTTTTGGAGCAGGAAAGATGGGAAGGGCAATTGCATATGATTTAAGGAAGCAAGGTGTAGAGGTAAGGATATGCGATGTAAAGGATGTAAATCTTGAAAATTTTTTTAAATTAGATGCAAGAAAAAAAGAAGATGTTGAAAAAGAAATGAAAAAAGAAGATATTGCAATAAGTGCTCTTCCCTATGATTTTAATTATAAGCTCGCGAAAATTGCAATAAAAACAAAAACAAATTTTGTTGATTTAGGAGGAAATAGCGATATTGTTAAAAAAGAGTTAATGCTTGATGAAAAAGCTAAAAAGGCGGGAATAAGTATAATTCCTGATTGTGGTTTAGCTCCTGGGATGACAAATATAGTTGCATACCATATTTGGGAAAACTCAAAGGAAATGCATATAAGGGTTGGTGGCCTGCCACAGAAACCAAAAGGAGTTTTAAAATATTCTTTATTTTTCTCAATTCATGGTTTATTAAATGAATATATAGAAGATTCAATAATAATTAAAAATGGAAAAATATGCAGAGTAAAATCTTTAACAGGGATAGAAAAAATTTATTTTAAGGGATTTAAAAGTTTGGAAGCATTCTATACGCATGGAGGAACATCTACCCTATTAGAAACAATGAAAGGAATAAAAAATCTGGATTATAAAACAATAAGGTATGCAGGGCATGCTGAAAAAATTAGAATTTTGGCTGAGCTTGGATTTTTTGAAAAAGATGCAAGAAAATTCACAGAAAAAATTCTTGAAAAAAATCTTTCAAAGGAGGAAAAGGATGTTGTTCTCGCTAGAATATATAGCGAAAAAAAATTTGCTGAATTAATTGATTGTTATGATGAAAAAGAAAATCTTTCCGCAATGGCAAGAACAACAGGTTTTTCAACATCAATAATAGCGAAAATGATAATAGATGGAGAAATAGAAAAAGGAGCTAGACCACCAGAACTTGCAGTAGATGGAGATAAATTTTTAAAAGAGCTTAAGAAGAGAAAAATAATTTGGAAGATTACATGAATATCCTTCTATATTCTTCAACGGTATCTTCAAAAAATTTTTTTACTCCTTCTTGTGTTTTTGGATGAATAATCATTTCCTTTAAAACATTGAAGGGAATTGTTGCTATGTCTACACCAAGCTCTGCTACTTCCCTTACTTGGCGTGCATTTCTTATGCTTGCGGCGATTATTTTTGTTTTAAAATTGTATGCACTATAAATAGATATTATGCTTCTTATCAAATCAGATCCACTATATACTCCATTATCAGAGTAGTTTACATTCTTTTTGTATATATCTGAAATATTTCCCTCCGCTATGAGGTGTTTTTCCTCAATTTTTTTCACCATATTATAATCATAGTAATCCCACTTCGCATATTTTATTCCAAGCTTATCCCTTATATAATCATCAACTCTCCCAACAAATGGGCTTACATAGCTTGCGCCCGCCCTCGCAACCAGTAATGCTTGAGTTGCATTCATCACAAGGGTTGCGTTTGTTTTTATCCCTTCTTCCTCAAGCGTTTTTATTGCCTTTATTCCTTCAAATGGTTCCTCTATAGATGTGCAAATTGGAATTTTTATAACAACATTGTTTTTTTCATTAAATTTTTCATTCAAAATTCTTGCCTCTTTTACCATCTCTTCTTCCCTAAACCCTCTTACCTCCAGGCTTACTGGACCATCAACAATTTTACAAATCTCTTTTATATAATCTTCCATACTCATTTTATTCTTGAATTTTTCAAAAGCTGTTTTAATAAGTGTTGGGTTTGTAGTTACTCCGTCAATAATCCCCCAATTTTTTGCCATCTTTATTTCATCTATATCCGCAGTATCAATAAATATTTTCATGATTTGAAAAAATTAGTTAAATAAATAATTTTTGACAGAAGAGGATGGAATGCAATTTTGTTAGAGAAAGAATGCAGTGTCGTAAATATTTTTATCAAATATAGCAGATGAACTGCCAGATGAGGAAGATATGGTATAATCAAACTATCTCTAATTCTCTTTCTTTCATTTTTGGTGTAAAAGAAAAATTCCAGAAACCCCTATTGCATAAGATATATAAAAGAGAAGAACATTCTTATTATGGTATTGCCCATGGACTTACTTGAAACAAGCATCAATAGAGATGTATCAATTCGCCTTAAAGATGGAAGAATTTTAATGGGAAAGCTTACCGGTTATGATGCTTATCTTAATGTTGTGCTTGAAGATGCAAAAGAAGAAATAGAAAAGGATAATGAAAAAATAGAAAAAAGATTAGGAAGGGTTATGGTCAGGGGAAATAATATTGTTAGTATTTCCATTCATTAAAGAAAAAGTTTAATACATTATAAATATTATCAGAAGTTGATGAAATATGTATCTCCTAATCGTTGGGGCTGGAAAAATAGGAGAAAAGCTCATAGAATTAGCCCTTCAGAACAAGGATGATGTTGTGGTTATAGAAAAAAATAAGGAAAAATGCGAAGAAATATCAAAAAAATATGATGTGGTAGTAATAAATGCGGACGCCACCCTCAAAGAAACCCTCCTTGAGGCGGGCGCGGACGCTGCAAATGCAATTTTAACAACAGCTGATGATGCAACAAACCTGCTTGTTGTTTCGCTTGCAAAATCGCTTGGCATACCATTGCTTGTATCGATAGTAAATGAAGAAGAAAATAGGGCAATGTTTATAGAAAAAGGAGTAAATATTGTTGAAAATCCGAGTTTAATTACTGCTGAACATCTTTATAGAGCAATTCGCCATCCTCTTGTAAAGGAATATATAAATCTTGGAGATAAAATGGAAATATTCAAATTAGGAATTCCAGAAAACTCAAAGATGGTTGGAAAGAAGGTTGAAGATGCCCGTCTTCCAAAGATGGTTACATTAATTGCAATAGAAAGAGGTGAGCAGGTGATTTTACCATCTCCAGATACTTTTTTCGAAGCAGGTGATTTGGTAACATTTCTTGCAAGGAAAGATAAAATAGATGATGTGATGAAAATCTTTCTTAAAGAATAATGATTAATAAAATAGTATTGAATAACAACATAAAAATTATATTGAGAGATACAGGAAGAATATTGATTATTGTAGGAATCGCGTCTTTTTTTGTAAATATAGTAGGGATAATTTTTAAGGAAATTGATTACATCAAATGGTTTATATTGATGTCATCTATTTTTTTGATTGTTGGTTACATTTTCTCGCTTTTAGGAAAAACAGATTATGAAACTAGGTTAAGGCATGCAATGATAATAGCGGTGCTGTGCTGGATTATCTTATCAATGATTTCTGCCATTCCTTTTTGCCTTATTCCAGATAGGGATGGTTTAAAACTTGATTACTTATCTGCTCTTTTTGAAGGAACAGCAGGATGGAGTGGAACTGGTTTAACAATGTATTCGCAGCCGAGCAAATTGCCCCATATACTCCAATTTTGGAGAAGCTTCAGCCAGTGGGTTGGAAGTGCTGGAATAATAGTTCTTGCGATAGCAGTTCTTTTTCGCCCAGGAAGCGGGGCATTTACTCTATATAAATCTGAAGGAAGAGAGGAGAGAATAAAGCCAAGTGCAATTTCAACCGCGAAAATGATATGGATTATCTATCTCTTTTATACCGTAATTGGAATAATAATACTTTTATTACTTGGTATGCCAGCATGGGAATCAGTAAATCATGCTATGACAGCAATTGCTACAGGTGGTTTTTCTGTTAGAGACGATAGCTTGGCTACATATTCTGCTGCAATAAAATTTGTAATTGTTCTTATGATGATATTTGGTGCAACTTCTTTTCTTGCACATTATGAACTTCTTTATAGAAAGATAAAAAAATTTATTAGAGACATACAATTCCAGGCAATGCTTATTATTATTCTAATTGGTATATTGCTTTTGCTAGTTTTTGGAAAGATTAATTTCTTTGAATCAGCTTTTCACTTTATTTCTGCTTTAACAACAACAGGTTTTTCAACAACAAATCTCTCTAATTGGTCAGAAAACGCGAAATTTTTGCTCTCCATAGCTATGATTGTTGGCGGGGCGGCGGGCTCCACTGCGGGGGGGATAAAATTAGTTAGGATAATTTTGCTTTTCAAAGGGATAGGATGGAAGTTGAAAAGAGCTTTTTTACCAGCAAGAAGCACCTTTCCATATAAATTTGGAGAAGATTTTTTATTAAAAGAAGAAGCGATGGAAATACTTGGTGAAGCATCAGTGATTTCATTTTTATGGGTTGGTTTCCTTATCTTTAGTGCATTAATAGTTTCTTCTTCAACTGGTGAGGGTTTAATAAACTCTTTTTTTGAGGTATGCTCTGCCCAAGGAGGGGTTGGATTAAGTGTTGGTATAACAAAAATTGCAATGCCATGGTCTGCAAAACTCATGCTTATATTTAATATGTGGCTTGGAAGGCTTGAAATAATACCATTCCTAGTTATGTTGAGAAGCATTTATCATTTTGTAGTAGGGAAGAAAGTTTATTGATTATAATATATCTATTGCTCTTGATAAAACTCTCTTTTCTCTGTAATCTGGCAATATCATTGGTGCTTTTCTTTTTTCTTCTATTCCTTCTTTTTTTAATTCATCTATATATCTTTTTACATGTTCCATATTCAATTTTCCAATCCTGCAATTTCTTACATATTTAGCAGCAGAAATGCCAGCTATTCTTCCAAATACTTGCGTATCTAGCAACGAATTTCCCATAAGGCGATTTTTTCCATGAACTCCACCAGTTACTTCACCAGCAGCAAATAAGCCGTGTATAACTCCCTTTGGAGATAAAACTTCAGCATTTGAGTTTATTTCTATTCCTCCATTCTGATAATGCAATGTCGGAAATACTAAAATTGGCTCTTCTCTCATATCTATATCAAATCTTTTGAACATCCTAAACATTGCTCCAAGTCTTTTTTCTATTGTTCCTTCTCCATGCAAAATATCTATCATTGGCGAATCAAGCCATATTCCACGCATTCCAGTTGGAGTAATAACTCCTTTATTCCTTCCATAACACTCTCTTATGATTGCAGACGCTTCAACATCTCTTGGCTCAAGAGGATGAACAAATTGCTCACCATCACTGTTTAATGGCTGAGCTCCTAAGCTACGGACTTTTTCTGTCACTAGCAATCCTACTATTTGCTCTGGATATGCAACGCCTGTTGGATGATATTGGACAGAATCCATATCACGCAAAATTGCTCCTACACGATATGCAAGAACAACCCCATCACATGTCGCCCCATAATGATTTGTTGTTGGAAATCCTTGGATATGCAAGCGACCAAAACCACCAGTTGCAATTATTGTTGCTTTTGCCTTTACAACATAATATTGATCAGTTTCAAGATTGTAAATTATAGCCCCTGCCGCCTTTCCCTCATTATCCATAAGAAGCTCAATTGCTGGAGAAAATTCAATAACATTTATTCCAACATTTCGCACTTCATCTCTCAAAACACGCATTATCTCCATTCCAGTATAATCTTTTGCTGAGTGCATCCTCCGCCTGCAAGTTCCTCCTCCATGAACAGTTATCATTTCTCCGTCCTCATTTTTATCATACATTACTCCAAGCTCTTCATGCCATTTAATTATAGAAGGAGCATCTATAACAAGCCTTTCAACAAGCTCTGGCTTATTTGCAAAATGCCCCCCTCCGATAACATCTAAATAGTGCAATAAAGGAGAATCATTTTCCTTATCAGCGGCTTGTATTCCTCCTTGAGCCATCATTGTGTTTGCATCTCCATTCCTCAATTTTGTTGCAATCAATATATTCTCTGGCTTTATTCCATTGTAATATGCAAACAACGCAGCAGCGCAGCCTGCCCCTCCGCCACCAATTATAAGTATATCTGTTTGGTAATCAATGTTATTCAAATCTATTTCATCTGGATTTTCAAGAGGATATGCTTCGAGTAAGTCAGCAACTTCATTTGGGACAATTGCACCTTTACTTACTCCTACCTTTATTTTTCTTTTTGCCTCTGGCTTATAATCAGGATGCCATTTCAAAAGCAATTCCTCTTTTTCCTTTTCTTTTAGCCTTTCCGGCAATTTATGCAATCTTTCCTCTCTTGTTTTTTCAACTTTTTCTATAGAACGCCTCATTTCTTTTGGATACATTTAATCACCTGGCTCTATATCTCTTTCATTATACATTTTTCTCAACTCTTCCAAACTTTTCTTCATTAATTCTTTAATCGCATTATTATATTTTCCTTCCTCAATTTCCTTCACTCTTTTTTCTAAATGCTTTGATCTTGGAGCAATATATTTTCCATATAAGCGCCTTGCAAGCTGTGCAACATGGTAATGAACTATTTCAGCTGGGCATCTTATAGCACATAGCCCGCACTGAATGCAATCAAAGCTTAATTCAGCTGCTTTCTTTATATCCCCTCTTAAAGAAGCTTGTATATAGTCCATTACTTCAAGCTGTTGAGGACATGCTTTTGTGCATGTATTGCATGAAACACATCTTGCAATTTCAGGATAAAAATTTAAAATTGTTTTATCATCTGCCTTAATTTTTTCAATATTATAAATTGCCTTATTTGCTGGAGAAAATGGAAGCTGAACAAGATGCATTCCTTCTTCAACAGTTTTCTGGCAAGCTAAGTCAGCATATAGCTTATAATCCCCTTCCTTCCTATATATTGTTGCGCAAGCCCCGCAAAAGCCCGCCCTGCAGCCCGCGCCGCGAATGTAGCGGTAGCCTGCATATTCCATCGCTTTCATTATTGTAAGTCCAGCTGGCACCTTATACTCCTTTCCCATAATATATATTCTAACTTCTTCCATTTTATCCCTCCAATGCTTCAAGCATTACTTCGCTGAAATAGAGGACAGGCAAACCAGCAAAGCTTGTATAATGCTTTTTTACTTCTTCCTGAATTTCATTTAGATTGAAATGGCAAAGAGGGCAGCTTGTTATTATTGCATCCGCTCCATTTCTTTTTGCATTGCTTACTATACGATAGCATCTTTCCGCAACTGCATTTCGATTATTAACAACAGTATATGAGCCACAGCATTCATTTTTTAAAGGAAAATTTATTGCTTTTCCTCCACATGCTTCTATTATTCTTTCCATAATTTTCGGATTTTCAAACTCATCAATAGCAATGCTTTTAGGGCGAAGTAGCAAACATCCATAGTAGCAGGCATAATTTTTATTCAGTGGCTTCTTCACTTTTTCCCTTATTTTATCTTCCATATTTTTTAAAATTTCAAGAGGATGAATAACTTCAATACTCCCATCATAGTCAATTTCTTCATCCATGAAAGAATTTATTTTATTCATTGCTTCCTTATCATTCCTTGCCATTTCATTTGCCTGCTTTAAAGTATTGTAGCATATCGAGCATAGAGTTGTTAATTTATCATAACCTTCTTCTTTTGCTTTTATTAAATTCCTTATTGCAGCAAGCTTATACATCAAATTATCTTTTGTTAAGCTATAAACTGTTCCACAGCAATACCATTTTTTAAGCTCAATTATCTCAACATCTAATTTTTTAAACAATTTTATTGCAGCATCTTCAAATTTTTTTGCATCTGTTTTTAATGTGCATCCAGGATAATATGCTATTTTCATTTTTCACCCCGTATATTTTCTTGTTGCGCTTACAACAGCTATTTGAGGCAAATTCTTTATTTTATTTACCTTTAAATAATCAACATTTTTGCGAAGCTTTATAGCACGTAAAGCTTCCATAATTTTTGTTATATCAACGTTCTTCGGGCATCTTGTCCCGCACTGATAGCACTGGGCGCAAATCCAAGGTGTTTTTGAGTCTATAACTTCTTCATTTCCTCTTAAAATAAGCAATATCACTTGATTTGGAAGAAAATCCATCTGCTCCACCATAGGGCAGCCGGCGGAGCATTTCCCGCACTGATAGCATGCATAAAGATTTTCTCCTGATAGCTCTTCAACTTTTTTTGCGAGCATTTTCTTCCTCCAGAATTTCTTTAATTTTATTTAAAACAACTGGGATTGCTTTTTTAACTTCTTCTGAAATTCCTCCAAAATCAACATTGCTTATCTCAATTCCTATTATTCTTAATTTCGGCATTTTGATGTAATTTTTTAAAATATTGTAAGCATGAACAAAATTTGCATCATGATTTAATCTTCCTTCATATTCATTTATTCTTAATTCTTTAACATTTCCTTCATTTTCTCCCCTATATGCATCTATTATTATAGCCAAATCATAGCCCGCTATCATCTCACATATTTCTACGCCTCCAGCCATCGATTTCTCAATTTTTATATCATTTGATATATCTTGTAACATATCAGCAATAATAATTCCTATTCCATCATTTCCAAGCAGAGGATTTCCAACTCCAACAATTATTTTATCCATTTTTTATCCTCTTGTATAATTTTCCATTTCTATAAATATTTGCAACCATCTGCATTTTTCCAATAGCATGGCTTGCGCAGGCCATGCAAGGATCATAGCATCTGAAAGAAGATTCTATTTTGTTGAGCAAAATATCATTTACTTCCCCATTTTTTATAATTTTTTTTGCAGCATTTGCAACACTCATATTTATTGCTGCATTATTATTTGTTGTTGCTACTATCAAATTTACTTTCCTTATAATCCCTTTTTCATCAACATCATAATGATGAATAAGCACACCTCTTGCTGCTTCAACAATCCCTATTCCTTCACCAGTTTTTGTTGGCATACTCCTTATATCATCGCTTGTTATTTCTTTTTCCTTGCATAGATAATAAACTCTTTCAGCGGCATTAAGCATTTCTATTAAGCGAGCATGATAGTATGCAAATGTTTTATGAACAATTCCATTTTTCCTAAATTCTTTAAACTCTTTGTCTGCAAGAGGAGTATTCATTCCATCAGCACAATTTAAGCGTGCAAGAGGACCAACTCTATATATTCCGCTTTTTTCACCATCAACAAATCCATGCCATCCTACTTTCTTTAAATATGGATATTTTACATAATTCCATTTTTCAATATGCTCTTCAATATTTTCAATTACCTCTTCTGCTTTAAATTTAGCAAACTCTTTTCCAGAAGGAGAAACAATTCTTATGCTTCCATCATAGTAATTAACTCTATTACTTGAATCAACAATTCCCATATAATAGGTTTTAATTTCATCTAATCCAAGCAAATCGTTCCATCTCTCACTATTAAAAACTTCTTTAAATAGAGAAAGGCTTTTCTGTGCAAATGAAATACATTCCGAAAATTTTTTTTCTATTTCTTCCCTTTCTTCCTCATTTATTCCTTTACTTACTCCTCCAGGTATAGCAACTACTGGATGAATTTCCCTCCCTCCAATCATTTTTATTGTTTCCATCGCATATCTTCGATGCTTTATTATTTCCGCTCCTAATTCAAGCCCAAATTTTTTAATTAATCCTAAAATATTTCTATCCTTTTTTTCAGCATCTCCAAGCAAAACATCTATTCCTCCTAAATAGTAAAGATGGAGGCAGTGATCATAAAATATGTATGCATTATATAGCAACTCTCTTATAAGATGCGCCGCCTTTGGTGGGTTTGCCCCAAAAGCCATATCAAGAGCTTTTGCAGAAGCAACATGATGCGCCTCAGGGCAGACGCCACAGATGCGAGCTGTTATTATTGGCATATCCTCTGCTTTTCTTCCAACGCAGAATTTTTCAAATCCTCTTAGCTCTGGAGTTTGAACTCTTGCACTGCTGACATTTCCATTTTCATCCAAAAATATATCTATTTTTCCATGCCCTTCAAGCCTTGTTATTGGGTCAATACTAACCTTCATCTTTCAACCTCCCTTCTGGAAGAAGTTTAGCAGCTGAATATTTATAAAATGTTCCAACATAATCTTTAATGCTATTGATTACTTCATCCTCATTTTTATTTCCAATTATTGAAGCAATTGCAGAAATCATACTTACGCCCTGCTCCTTAACTTTTGGAAGAGGGCCAACGCAACCAGTACATGGTATATTTGCAGCGATGCATTCTGCTTTGCAACCAGCTCTTGTTGCAGGACCCATGCATATTATACCTTGAGCAAGGAAGCATTCTTTGCTATCTATTTTTTCATGCCATCTATAAATTTTGTTTATTTCTATTTTATCTGGCTTACTATCTTTACGCATGCATTCATCACATAATGCAACATTTTTTCCAAATGGCTTTTCCTGGAGAAGTGAATTTAATGCTTCTTCAAGAATAGGTGGCGGAGGAGGACAGCCAGGTATAGAAGCATCTATTGCAACTACATCTTCAAGAGTTTTTAAATATGGAAGAAATTCTGGAAGCTCTTCACTTGGCAAATCTTTTGAATAAACCTCTTTTAATATTTCCTCTCTTTTATATAAATTTGCAAGTCCTATAACACATCCTTCAATAGCACATGAACCATATGCAACCATCTTTTTTGATTTTTTCCTGAGCAATTTTGCAATTTCCTCATTTTCTTTTGTTCTTATTGCCCCATTATAGAAGCATATATCTATGCTTCCATCCTGCATTTTCTCTAAATCTTCATATTTGAAATCCATTGCACATGGCCAGAAAACAATTTCTGCTTCTTTAATCAAATCAAGAATTTTTTCATGCAAGCTCAGCAATGAAACATCGCATCCTCCACAACTTGCTCCCCAATACATTGCTATTTTCATTTTTTCACCGGTCCAAGTTTTCTAATTTCCTCAACAAATTCTTCAACAACGCTTGCAAATTTTTTTCCTTCTGTTGCAGAAATCCACTCAATTCTTAACCTTTTAGGATTTATTCCTATTTCTTCAAGCAATTTTTTCATCATCTCAACCCTTCTTCTCGCCTTATAGTTTCCCTCGATATAATGGCAATCTCCAGGATGGCATCCTCCAATAAGCACGCCATCCGCCCCCTTGCGGAACGCATCGATTATAAATTCTGCATCAACCCTTCCAGAGCACATCACTTTTATTGGAACAACATTCGGCGGATATTTTAGCCTGCTTACTCCCGCCAGATCAGCACCAGCATAACTGCACCAGTTGCATAAAAATGCTACTATTTTTGGCTCAAAACTCATATTATCACCTCTATCATTTTTTCAATCTGCTTATCTCTATAATTTTTCATTTCTATATTATTGCTTGGACAAGCAGCAGCACAAGTTCCACATCCTTCGCAAAGAGCTTCAATGCATTTTGCCTTTCCTCCTTCTTTTACCATTGCTCCATAAGGGCAGACGCTTATGCATATTCCACAACCAGAACAATTTTCCTCAACAAAAGCAATCAGTGGGTCTTTCTCGAGCTTATCTTTTGAAATAAGGCAAAGAACTTTTGCTGCTGAACCGCTTGCCTGAGCTACTGCTGAAGGTATATCTTTTGGGCTTTGGCAGCAGCCAGCAAAATATATGCCGCGCGATAATGCCTCAACTGGCTTTAATTTTGGATGTGCCTCTTTAAAAAATCCTCCTTCATCAACCGCAACACGCAATTTTTTTGCTATTTCATCCTTTCCAAGAATTGCAAGAGCAAGAACAACTAAATCAGCCTTTATTTCTATTTTCTTTCCTGTTAATGTATCCGCCCCACATACAACTATTTTATCTCCATCTCTATAAATTTTTGCAACCTTTCCTCTTATATAATTCACTCTTTCCTCTTTCATAACTCTTGAAACAAATTCTTCGTATCCTTTTCCTCCAGCCCTTATATCAATATAAAATACATATGCCTCTCCATCTGGAACGTGATGCTTGAAAAGCAATGCATGTTTCGCAGTATACATGCAACATATTGAGCTGCAATAGGGCATATGCTGCTCATCTCTTGAACCAGCACATTGAATAAAAACAACTTTTTTTGCCTCTTTTCCATTACTTGGCTTTATTATCTCTCCTTTTGTTGGACCATTTGCAGAAAGCATTCTTTCAAATTCAAGACTTGTTATTATATCATCATCCTCTCCATATCCATATTCAATCAGCTTATTTTTATCATATAAATCATATCCAGTTGCAACAATAATTGCTCCAACATTTTCTTCAATTATTTTCTCTCTCATATCATAATCAATTGCTTTTGCCTCACAAGCATCTTTGCATTTTCCACATATAAGAGGATTTAATCCGAGACAATTTTTTATATCAAGAGTATATGTTGAAGGAACTGCTTGAGGGAATGGAATATAAATTGCTTTTCTTGGCTTTCTTCCCATTTCAAATTCATTTGGAACAATAACTGGACATACTTTTTCACAATCACCACAAACAGTGCATTTATCTTCATCAACATATCTTGGCTTTTTCAATATTTTTACATTAAAATTTCCAACATATCCACTTATTTCAATAACTTCTGAATATGTAAGAAGCTTTATTTTAGGATGTCTAGCTACTGCAACCATTTTTGGAGTTAAAATGCATTGAGAGCAGTCCAATGTAGGAAATGTTTCGCTTAGCTGAGCCATTCTTCCACCAATGCTTGCTTCTTTTTCAACAAGAATAACATTATAGCCCGCATCAGCAATGTCAAGAGCAGCCTGTATGCCAGCAATTCCACCGCCGATAACAAGGCACTTCTTTTCAACTGGAACAAAAATTGGCTCTAAATCTTCATTTTCCTTTAACTTTTCAATCGCAGCTTTTATTATCTTTATTGCTTTTTCAGTTGCTTGCTTGCCATCATGGACCCATGAGCAATGCTCTCTTATATTTGCCATTTCGCATCTATATTCATTGAAATATTGTTTGCAT
>JAWAYL010000016.1:0-23524 GCA_038818725.1 Thermoplasmatota archaeon
TGGTTTATATCTAATAGGGAATAAATGAACTGTAACAAAGGTTACATGTTCCATTTTATCATTTAATCCACAACCAACATGATAAGCATACCAAGAATTTGGATAAATTTCGTAATTTTTTTCATTCTTAATTTCATATTTCTCATTTTTGGATAATCTCAGCGGATAGGGAGAAGTAGCTATTTCTCTTTCTAATTTAATTTCATCTATTTTTATAGGAAATATGTCAATATTTATTTTTTTGGCTCCAAAGGGTATTTCAAAAACTTTAACTATTTTTGGGAGAATTGGCTTTCCCGGATTTATAAAATATTCACTTCCCTCAACCTCTATCCTCAAAGAATTTTTCTTTTCAATAATTTTTGGCGATTGAATTTCTATTTTTTCAGAAATTTCTTTATTTTCTCTTCCAAAAGAGATTGCGCTACTTAAAAACAGAATACACACGAATATGACTATTATCTTTTTCATAAGTATATAATATTAAAATAATTAAATTTTTTGTGCCCCCACCTCGTCGAAGTGAATCATTGTATCATCACTTTTCTGCAGGTGAAGGCATAATTAAATATAAAAATAGTTAAAAATTTTTTCTAGGATTTGTCGAAGAAGGTTCTTATGCTTTAATTTGTAAATTAGAAAATTATTCCACAAATCTCTATTCAATTCCATCTTGTGTAATTAAAAATGTCGCGCTTCTGCCTTCTGGAAGACTCCTATGCTTCATTATGGTTGCCTTTCTTATTTCTTTTCCATTTTTGTTTCCTATTCTTTCAAGCATTATTATTGTTTTTGCTATATGATCCATGCTTCTTCCAGCGAATGGCTTTACTTCTTCGCCCACAGAATAAACTTGGCTTGTTATTATAACTGGTATATCTCTTTTCCTTGCTTCAATTTGCAAATTTATTAATTGATTTGTTAATGAGCGGGTTGCTTTTGCCTCATCATCTGCCATTTCAAGCCTGTAGAAAAGATTTGCACTGTCAAGAACTATCAAACCAGAATCTATTTTAAGTGCTTTTCTAATCATTTCCTCTTGCTCTTTCATCGAAAATGGTGAGAAAATTAGAATTTTTTCGAGAAATTTTTTTTCTTTAATAATTTGAACCAATCTTTCTTTAGATATCCCTTCTGTATCTATATAAACAACTTTTTTACCCTCCATTATACAGCTTTTAGCTGCTTGGATGCAGATGTTCGTTTTTCCCGTTCCTCCTTCTCCATATATCTCCGTTATGATGCCATATTCTATTCCTCCTTCTAGAAGATTATCAAGTGAGCAATTCAATTTCAATTTTTTGTCCACGTTTGTAATCGCTCGCAGTTAAAAATATTTATTGATTGGGAAAAAAATTAATTAGTTTCTCTCTAATAACCTTGTGAGAGAAAAAGAAATAAAAACACTCCTTATTATTTCAATTATTTCAATATCTTTTTCTTCAATTCTTACAAGAATTAGCGAGTCGCCACCACTTGTTATTGCATTTTATAGGATGATTCTATCCTCCTTGCTAATTTTTCCTTTTGTTTTTAAAAAGAAAATTAAAATCGGGAAAAAAGAAATTTTATTATCTATGCTAATGGGCATAATACTCGCTCTTCATTTCACAACATGGATTACATCTCTTTTATATACTTCAATTGCAAGCTCAGTAATACTTGTAACTTCTCATCCTTTGTTTGTATCACTTACTTCTTTTCTCCTTTTTAAAGAAAAACTTCATAGAAAAAGCATTTTAGGCATAATTTTAGCATTTTTAGGTGTCATAATTCTTTTTTCATCTGATTATTTCTATCTTCCAAAAACATTTAAGGGCGATTTGCTTGCTTTTTTAGGAGGAATTTTTGCTGGCACTTATATAATTGGTGGAAGAAAAATCAGGCAAAAAGTGGGCATTTTTGAATATAATTTTATTGTATATGGAATGGCATCAATTTTTTTGCTTATTCTATGCCTTCTCTTTAAAATGAGTTTAAAAGTTTCATCTAAAGAATTTACAATTTTCCTTCTGATGGCTGTTTTCCCTACACTGCTTGGTCATTCTCTTTTTATGTTTTGCATAAAATATGTCAAAGCAACAGTTATTTCTGTTTCATTTCTCGGTGAGCCAATTGGCTCCTCAATCTTAGCGACAATTTTATTCAGAGAAGTTCCTGGAGTAATTAGCTTAATAGGAGGAGTAATAATCTTGCTTGGTATATATCTTGTTGCATCATCAGAAATTAAAAATATTTAAATCTTATTACCACCATGGACAAAAAAATAGTTCTGGCAATAGATGACGAAGAGACAATGATTGATTTAATAAAAAGAAATCTAGAAAAAATAAGTATACCAGTAATTGTATACGGGGCAACTACAGGCGAGGAAGGGCTTGAAAAATACAAAAAATTGACGAAAGAAGGAAAAAAGCCACATCTTGTTTTGATGGATTTAAATCTTACTCAGTGGGGGAAAGGAAAGATGGACGGAGTAGAAACAACAAAAAAAATTCTTGAATTTGACCCTAATGCAAACATCTATGGCTATACCGCTTGGTTCGCCACCGCTTGGGCGAAAAAACTGGAGGAAGCAGGAGCAAAAAAAGTTATAGAGAGGACAATTCTTCCATCTGATTTTAGAAAATTGATTGAAGATATATTGAAGGGGGTTTAGGCAACCCTTCCCATTCTAAAGGCCCCAGTTATCCTTATTTCGTCTCCTTCCAGAGTATAGTCTATCCAGTGACGGGATATAACTTCTCCACATCCCTGCACTCTTAACTGCATTTTTGCTCCTTCTTCTCTTAGCTCTATCACTCCATCCATCAGATGCTTCATTGTTTGAACTTCAACTTCATCATGCATTCCTCTTGTCATTGAAAATAGAGAGGTAAGGCCTATTCTACTACATATCCCGCTGAGCACCTGTAAAAATCTGAAAACTGCTTTTGCATCCGAATAAACAATTAATGTTGATAGGGAATCGAAAACCATTCTTGATAAGCGAGTATTTTCTCTGTGAACTTGGACTATAGATGAGGCAATTTTTTCTCTATTAACAGGGCTCTCTATAAATATTACCCGTTCGTCTTTTTCTTCAAGCTCCACGCTTTTTGAATACACATCTACATATCTTACCATTCCCTTATTTTCATATTCTTTATAAGAGGGATCAAGCCTTATCATTTCTTCTCTTACTTCAGAGAAAGAGCTGTCTGTTAAAACAAAAATGACGCCTTCATTATTTTTAAGTCCAGATAAAGCAAATCTTTTAAGAATTATTTCCTTTCCTATGAAGGGAGGGGCATATACAAGAACATTTGTTCTTAATGGTATTCCTCCTTTCAAAAGTTCATCAAGCCTTTCAATGCCTGTGCTAGCAAGCATTTGAAACACCTTCTAGAATTTCGAGCATTTTATCAATGGCCAAATAAACATTTTTCCCATCCTTTGCAGAGATTTCTACAATAGGAACATCTTTTTCTATCTTTTTTCTTATTTCTTCTCCTTTCATTGCTCCTTCTATATCCTGCTTGTTTGCCAAAATGATGCATGGAATATTAAATTTTGATACCATCTCTTTTGCATAAAGAATATCTTCTTCTTTTGTAGAATCAATAACAATAAATACAAGGCTTGAAGAGCCGAGCATTTTATCCGCTATTGGCAAAAATCTCTCTAAACCAGGTAATCCAAAGATATCAATTCTATAACCCTTATAATCAACTGATCCATGCTCAATTCCAACAGTTGCTCCTTTCCTTTCTACAGGTGTAAATTCTTTTGAAATTGATTTTATAAAAGTTGTTTTTCCAGATTGATGAGGACCTATAACAGAAACTTTTGGTATATATATCCTTAATCCTTCTGGCTTAAATATTTTAAAATAAATTTCTTTACCTTCGCATTTATTCCAGTCAACTTTTTTTATATGCATTTTCTGTCGTATAACTATATCTTCAACAAGATTTATCTCTATTATTGCATTAAAAATTCTTTTCAATCTATATATTATTGCTTCCTTATACGGCCATGCAATAAAATTATAGAAGGAAACAATCTCCTTATTCCTAATTTCTTTATTTAATCTTTCTATTCCATCTAAAGTATCTTTTTCTCCGCATAAATCCATTATATTTGATAGAGAGTCAAAAATAATAACTCCTCTCTCTATTTTTTCCACAACTTCCATTAAAACACTTTCATAGTTTTCTATGTCATGCGGTTCATGAATTTTATATTTCTCTTCAGAAGGAGCTCCTATCAGAGAGGAATATGCATCCACAACAATCAGCTTTTCATAATTTTCTCTGTTCCAGCTAAATTCGTTAAAAAATTTTTCAAAATTTTTAGGCGATGACTCAGAAACAATATATACTCCATATAGTCCTTTTTCAAGATTATGATGAAGTACATGAATTCCTATATTGCTTTCTTCCACTACTGGATCAATATAAAATAAAATAGATTTCCCATAAGGAATACCTTCTAAATATCTATCGAGTTTTATAATTCCTGTATCAATCATTTTTTCCCTAGCTCTTTTCCAATCTTTTCCATTAAGTCAAAAAATTCTGCGTCAAGTGAGGAAACAACCGCAATTAAATAATCTGGGCCTGCCTCTCCTATTACTATTTTTCTGTTTTTTCCTTCAACAACAACAAATTTTGGCACCCCTCCTTTTATTCCATCAATTGCTATTTCAGCAGAGCTTAATATTGTTGCAACCATTGCAGAAAAAACTTCAGTATGAACATTTTCCATATTTGTATATATTGGAAGACCATCTCTTGAAACTATAAAAACCCCCTCAACTCCTTTTTCCATTTCAAGCTCTTTTATTATCTCCTTATAATTCTTTTTCATAACTCCTATATAATCAGAAAATACTAATAAAATTTTCTAAATTAATTTGAAGATGATATAGGTAATCAAAACCATTATTGTTGCGTGCCTCAATCCAGCAAGAGCTTTTCCCTCTGTAAGTGAACCAGCAACAACCCCACTCCCAATAGCTTGAGCAAGCGCAGTACATATATAAATAAATTCGTATTGTTTCATTGAAATTGATGAAGTTGTAAAGCCTGGTAAATTTATATCTTGCGAAACAAGTTTTGGAAGGAAAAATCTCGCTAGAGCTACTATTACCGCCAAAAATACAAAAAATGAAATATAAATAATCATCAAATAAAGATTCATCTCAGTTTTTCTTTCACTTTGCAAAATTTTTATTTCTCTTGCATTCGTTGCAGCAGCTTCTATAACATCAGCAATTTTCCCCCCCGCCTGGGATGCTTTTATAACCATTGTAGTTGTTCTCTGTATTAAAGGTGTCTTTATTCTTTCTCCAAATCTTCTTAGGGCATCAGTAAAAGGCACACCCCACGAAATCTGAATTGCCATTTTTTTAATCTCCGGTGTAAGAAGCCCGTAGTCGCCCTTCGCCGCCATCTCCACCGCTCTTGCTTCTGTCATGCCCGCCTTTCTTGATTCCGCTAAATCTCTTAAAAATTCTGGGAATCTTTCTTCCATCGCATTTATTTTCTTATAATGAAAATATTCATAGAATCCAAAGGGACCGATTGAAACAAGAATTGCATATATTGCAAAATCTATTGCATTTTC
Organism: Thermoplasmatota archaeon; assembly: GCA_038818725.1. Classification (GTDB taxonomy): domain Archaea; phylum Thermoplasmatota; class E2; order UBA202; family JdFR-43; genus JACIWB01. The sequence continues at coordinate 5,611 of JAWAYL010000016.1, forward strand.
TGATGAAAGAATTAATGTTCCTATTGATGTTATTTTTCCTATTTGTAATAAAATTGCTATTGTAACAAAAATTGCAGCAAAAACTGCTGAAACAGATAGAATCACTATTCTTTTAAGTGTCTCTACATCATATTTTTCTTTCATAACCCCTGCCTTTTCAGGCAGTATAAAAAGTATATACAAAACTAGGAAAAAGAGAAGAAATATACTCAACCCTATTAGCACATATGCCCATTTTATTTCTTCAAGAAAAATTTTTGGTTTTGGTATAACAGCTACAATGTTTATAAGAATAAATGCAACTATTAAAGATATTATTCCAAAATATAATATTCTTCTCCTTAAAACCACTTCTTCTTTTACCGTTTTACCTTTTTCATAAATACCAACTATTGAATCAATTGGAGAAGGCATTTCTCCCCCTATTATAAGAGACACCATCCATGAAATCATTGCAACGTTTAAAAGGAAAAGAGGATCAGCCATATTGATAATTATACGTGGCACATTTGCTGGAAGATGATATAAATCAGTCTGAGAGGCAATAACAATAAATGAAAAAATTATTGCAAATATAAAGAAAAGAAGATATGCTGAAGTTCTTTCAACATATGGAATTGAAAGAACAGTATAAAGCATGAGAAGCAATACTGCTCCAAGCAATATATTTATTAAAATTCTTGAAATATTGAGGGCAAAAAATACAATGAAGATGTTTAAAATTGTTGCAAAAAGAAGAATTATGAATGAAAATAGGGATGTAAAATAATATTTCCATTCTCTTTCCTTATATTCTTCAGATATAAATGGGAGCATATCTTCCTTTATTTTCCTCTGAACATATGAAAAGAATAAAAATAATATTATTGCGATAGCAAAAAGAATATTAGAAATAGCATAGTATTCAAAAAATCTTGCAACTGTTGAAGCAAATATTATTAGAAAAGAGGCAATTAGAGCAAAAATAGTTATTTTTCTTGCTATCATTTTACACCTCCGGTGTCATAGAGCTAATTGCTAGCGCAAAGCCAAGATGGGATATAGGTAGCATTACAAAAGCAATGATATATAATATTAGAGGAGATGTTGGTTTTCCTCCGCTGAATGAAATCATTACTGAAAATATTATGATAAGGAAAAGAGGAGCTGCAACAACTACTGTTACATAGCTCTCCGCAAGTATGCCAAGCGTATTTAAAAACTCTTTCTGAATTCTTCTATTCTCACGCATATATTCTTCTGCTTTTGCCAGAAAATATTTCTTTAGATTTCCTCCTGAAGTAATTGTTGTTATTGCTCCTTGTAAAAATTCCTGAAATTTTATAGATGGTGTTCTGTTTGTAGCATTTCTTAGCGCAGTTATTATATCTATGTTAAACATGGAGATATCTCTATAAATCCATGCCGCTTCTTTGTGTATTTCTCCATATATTGGTTGCTCTGCCAGATTTTTAAATATTTCTGCTGGCGTTATGCCCGCGGTCGCCATCGCCGCTATGAAATTCAGAGCGTATGGAAGCTTTGCGTCTATATCCTTTTTTCTTTTATTTGCCCTGTTTTCAGGAATTATTAAAGTTATGAAATATGCAAGTGCTGCAAGAAGAATTGGCATCGGAATCACAATTGAAAGAAGTTTTTTAGGAAGATTAAAAATTGGAGAAAGAAACATAATGTAAAGTAAAACAAAAATCAATCCACCAATAGAAGCAATTAATGCGTTCATCCATGCAAAAGCTATATATGCTTCTGCTCTTATCTCAAAAAATCCTTTTTCAAGTGCTCTCTTTATATATTCAATTTGAGGAGATTTTGACGCTTTTTTCCCAAATACTTTATATGCTAAATTCTGATATTTTGTCAGCATTTTCTCTTACCCTCTCCATAACCTTATCAGGACTTTTATAATATGCAGATATTATGGCCCCAAAATCTACATAATGCTTTATTCCTTTTTCGACCATCCATTTTATAACCTCTACTCTTCTGTTAAATTCTTCATTAAGCTCTCGATCACTCCAGTTTCTTTGCTCTGCTATTCTATCCATCACATGCCCCTTTCCATAATAGTCAAAATTATCTTTTCTTGGATTCCATCTGAAAACATCATTTGTGAGCAAGTCATCAGTAGTTGGATCAATACCAACAACTTCAACAACTTCCTTTATTCTTCTAGCCCTTTTCTTTCCTACCCTTATTAAACCTTGAATTGCAACTATATCCAATGCCTGCAGCTGTATGCGAGGAATGCTTATTGGCTCACCTTCAAGCCTATGTACAACTGAAAATATTGAATCCGCATGCATTGTTGAATAAACAGTGTGTCCTGTAGCCATTGCTTGGAAAAGAACAACCGCCTCCTGCCCTCTTATTTCCCCTACAAGAATATATTCAGGGCGCTGGCGCAATGCCGCTTTCAGCAGTTCAAACATTCCAATTCTTGTTTCTTCTGCCTCTGTTGTTGTCTCTCTTGTTACAGATGCAATCCAGTTTGGATGGGGCAAATTTATTTCTCTTGTATCTTCTATTGAAACTATCTTCATCTGAGGAGGTATGAAAAGTCCTAAAGCATTTAATGTTGTTGTTTTTCCAGATGCGGTTCCTCCAGCAATTATTGCGGATGCCCCATGCTCTATTGCGAGCCAGAAATAGGCAGCAAGTTCAGGCGAAATTGTGTTGAATTCTACAAGATGGGTTGGAGTAAATGGCTCCTCTCTAAATCTTCTTACTGTAAAATTTGATCCCATTGAAGAAACCTCTCTTGCAAGGCATGCCTGCAGTCTTGAGCCATCTGGCATTGTTGCATCAAGCAAAGGGCGTGAAATGGAAATATGTCTTCCACATTTTTGTGCAAGCTGAATTACAAAAGAATCAAGTTCATCATCTGTCTGGAAATATATATTTGTTTTAAGAGATTCATAGTTCCTATGGTATATGAAAATTGGGACGCCAGCCGCATCACATGAAATATCTTCAATCATTGGGTCTGTCATTAATACATCTATTTTTCCGTATCCTAAAAAATCTCTTATAACATAATACATTATTTTATCTTTTGTTATATCATCTATTTTTATTGAATAATCTCTTATAATTCTATTAACATTCTTTCTAAGATATTCTTTTGCTTCTTCTTCTTTGAATTCTGTAAGTTCTATATCCATTGTTTTAATCAATGTTTCTTTTATAAAATCCAGCGTTCTCTTTTCTTCTATCGAGAGAAATGGCTCAATAACTTCATAAACATATTCATGATTTTTGTTGTCATATAATATCCTTATATATGAGTAGGGTTTCTTAATTGGATGAACTTCAATTACTTCTATATAATCTTCTCTGGGAGGAAGAATCTGCACAACCTCTTTTTTAAATCCAATAATCTTTTCTATATCCTCACCTCTCTTAATCATGCTTAAACTTTCCTTTGCTTTCAAAATCTCCTCACTTTGCTGAATACTTTTTAACTCTTCTATAATTTTTTTATTTTTTGATAAAAATTCATCAATCTTATATTTGCTGAGCAAAAGCATTGCTTTCTTCCTTTCTTCTTTTTCTTCTTCTTTTAGTATATTCTTCATATTGATAGCAAAATGCTAACAAATATTTAAGTTTTTTCATTTTTTCTTTGAAATAATAAAATTTATGTTTAAGTTGTCTTTACATATTCATGAAAAAACTTGTGTTTATATTATCAGCTCTCTTCCTATGCTCTATATTGCTCTCTCCTAATAGAGCAGTTGATTCACCTACTATTGTTTATGTGGATGATGATTTTGATGAAACTACAGAAGGATGGAATTCAACTTGCTTTAATAGTTTGCAGAATGCAATAAATAAAGTGGCTTTAAATGGAACTGTTTTTGTTTATAAAGGTTTTTATTCAGAAAATTTAACAGTTAATAAAAAATTAAAAATATACGGCGAAAATAGAGAAAAAACATTTCTCATTGGGAAAATAATTATTTATGGAGAAGTGGAAATTAAAAATCTTTCTTTAAAAGGAATTGAAATATTTTCTTCATTCAACAAAATAATTGATTGCAATATTGTTAATGGAAGTGGTATATATATTTCAAATTCAACAAATAACACAATTTTGAGGTGCATTATTTCAAACAATACCTTCGGAATTTATCTTAATTCCAGCTTTTCAAATAATATAAGCAAGAATAACTTCATAAATAACTTGCAGAACGCTTTTGATAACGGCAACAACTCATGGGATAAAAATTATTGGAGCAATTTCGATGAGCCTATGGAAGGCGCATATGATAATAATAGCGATGGAATAGCTGATTTACCTTACACTATAGCAGGAGGAGATAACAAAGATTTTAATCCTATGATATACTTATGGGACCTTATTCTTCCTTCCCTGAATTATATATTTTATGGTGAAGAAGGGAAAAATGGATGGTATAAAAGCAATGTAACCGTAAATATAGAAGCATATGATAACGAAGAAATATCTCTTATAAAATATAGTTTGGATGGAATATGGGATAGCACAACAAATTTATCATTTAATATAACAGCTGGAGAAGGAATTCATTACATAAAAATTTATGTTTTTGATGGAAATGAGAATTTTATTGAGGAAGAATTTATGATTAGGGTTGACAATTCTCCACCCCAAATATCTTGGATAATAGATCCATCGTCTCCAGATGGAAAGAATGGATGGTATAGAAATGTTTCAATATCAATAAGTGCAAGCGATGGCATTAGCGGGATGGTAGAAGGAAGTATTGAATATGAGATAAATGGTGGGGGATGGCAAGAGTATAAAGGATTCTTTACTCCAACGGAAGAAGGATATTTGAAGATATCAATAAGAGCAATTGATTCGGCTGGAAATGAAAATATAACAACCTTTGAATTAAAAAAAGATTCAATCCCTCCTTCAATAATTATAGAAAGTCCATCTGGAGGATTTGTAAAAGATTATTATGAGGTTATATGGAATGCAACTGATAATATAGATACTGATTTGGAGAACATTTCTATATATTATTCTCCCGACAATGCTACATGGATAAAAGTTGAGGAAGGAATTCAAAATAGTGGAGCATATCTGTGGGCAACTCCTCTTTTTAATGATTCAAAGACGGGTATTTTAAAAATCTCTGCTATAGATGATGCTGGAAATATAGGAGTTGCATATTCAGAAAATTTTGTTTTAGATAATACGCCTCCATTTATTTCAGTAACATCTCCAAAGGAAGAAGCTTACGGAAAAGATGAATATGGAAATATAATAATTGAAATAAGATGGGAGGCATATGACACAATAGATGATAAACTAGATGGAAGCATAAACATTTCTTGTTTTAATGGAACATGGTTTAATATAGTAAATGGTTATAATAACACTTTCAGATATACAATAACAAATGCAAGTGAGTGGGGAGATGGAAAATACATGATAAAAATCTCTGCTATAGATGATGCAGGAAATATAGGATTTGCGTATTCAAAAAATTTTACAATAGACAAACAACCACCTCAACTATTAATAAAAAAGCCAAGCAAAGGATATCTCTATATAAATTTATTTGGAAAGGATATAATACCACCTATTCAACTAATTGGATTTTTATATGATGCTATCATAATAGGGAAAATAAAAATTGATATTTATGCATATGATGCTCACTCCGGGCTGCAGGAAGTAAGAATAAAGTTAGATGAAAATGAGTCATTCCCTATAGAATGGCCTTATCAACTTCTATGGGATCCTTCAACAGGTTTGCACAGTATAAGAGTAATTGCAAGGGACAATGCAAAAAATATTAAGGAAGAAGAAATAGGCAGAATACTTTGTTTGAATTTTTAATAAGGGGGCAATTTTTCTGCATCATTTCCTTTTATAAATTCCTGCCAATAATAACGGCGCATTGCGATATTTATTGTAGGGAGGGCAAGTGAATAAGGAGCAAATTTTGTCATTTTTATTGATTTGTAAACTCTTTTTATAGTTTCTTTCATTGAATAAAATCCTCTTATTACATGTTTCATTCCTTCTAGTAACTCTTCTGGTGTCATATTTTTTGGCTTATAAACAACATGTGCTTGCGTGTATTTACTCCAATCTTTTGTAAGAATCCTTCCTTCTTTTTCCAATCTATCATATAAAGGCGTGCCTGGATAAGGAGTTAGTATATTGAATTCAGCAGCGTCTATTTCCCATTGAAGAATTGCCTCTAAAGTTGCGTCGAATATTTCTGGTGTATCTGCATCAAAACCAAATATAAATCCACCTATAACTCCCATTCCATATTTTCTAACTTTTTTAACAGCTTTATCGTATTCATCTGCTTTATTTGAGACTTTATGCGCTTCCTTCAAGCTTTCTGGATTTATTGATTCAAATCCAACAAACCATGCTATGCAACCTGCTTCTTTTGCATATTTCAAAAATTTTTCATCTCTTCCAAGCAAATTTATATTTCCATTTGCAATCCATTTTTTCTTCAATGGCTTTATTGCTTTGAAAAGCTCTATGCTATAATTTGGATTTATTGTAAGAGAAGGGTCTCTGAAAATTATTACTTTATTTTTTATACTTTTCATTTCCTTAACTACAGCATCAATTGGTCTGCTTCTCAGTTTTCTTCCAAGAAAAACAGATGTTGCACAAAACTCACAGGCATTTGGACAACCTCGTGTTGTTTGAATTCCTTCAGTAAGGGGCTTGTTTTTCATTAAATCTCTTCTTGGAAAAGGTATTTTATCCGCATCAACGTGGGGGCCATAATAAAATGGTTTTAAATCTCCGTGCTCCAAATCATTGAGTAATTCGTTCCATATTTCTTCTGCTTCTCCAATTACAACCGCGTCTGCGTGCTTTTTTGCTTCTTCTGGCATCGCAGTTGGATGATAGCCACCTAGGACAACCTTTACCCCTCTTTTCCTGAATTCATCCGCGATGTTATAAGCTCTTGGAGCGGTCATGGTAAGTGAATTTATTCCAACCACATCCCACTTCTCATCAAAATTTATCTCCTCAAAATTTTCATCCACTATGCTTATTTCATGCCCATCAGAACAAGCAGCCACCTGAGCTAAACTTAATGAAGGATTTCCAAAAAGTTTTGCAAAAGGACTTTTTCTATCCCTGTAGGTAGTAACTCCATGCTCTATTTTAGGAAATATAAGCAAAATTTTCATGTGCTTAAAATATTACAAATATATAATTTTTGTTTATAGGCTAGTCTTTTTATTTCATAAATATTTTAAATAGAAAATTGTTATAGGTTTGTGAAAGCAGTAATAGATAATATAGATAAGAAGATAATTTCCCTGCTTCAGAAAAATCCGAACATTTCTCAGAATGAAATTGCAAAGGAAGTAGAGTTATCTCAGCCATCAGTGAGCGCGAGAATTAAAAGAATGCGTGAGATCGGAATTCTTGCCTTTATGTTCGGAATAGACATAAAAAGAGTAGGGTTGCATGTAGCAAAAATAGAAATAAATAAAAATGAAAAAAATGAATTTATAAAAGATTGCCCCTATATTCTTTCAATAATTGAAACAGTGGAAAAAAACATTCTTTATCTTGTGAGTGAGGATTTTTCAAGCCTAGAGGCAATAGCAAAGAAACATTTTGATAAAGATGACTTTGAGGTTGTTTTGTCCTCTAATCCGAATCTAGTTTTTCCAATAAAAATTCCGGAAAAGAATAACGGATGCAGAAACTGCAATTGTATGAATTGTGATTTTTATATAAAAGGAAAATGCATAGGTTGTCCTTCCTCATCACATTATAGAGGAAAGCTCTGGTAAGATGAGAGTAGATGAGTTGGAGATTTCGCTGGCTATCAAAGAAATTTTAAAGGAGGAAGGAATAAATGAGCTTTATCCTCCCCAGGAAGAGGCAATACCATATGTTCTAAATAGAGAAAATGTTGTAGTTTCTGCACCAACTGCTTCTGGAAAAAGTCTAATCGCATATCTTTCAGCGGTTCAAACCGCTTTAGATGGTAATAAGAGCATTTATATTGTTCCATTAAGAGCCCTTGCAAGAGAAAAATACGAGGATTTAAAAAAATTTGAAAAAATTGGAATAAAGGTTGGTATTTCTACAGGAGATTTGTATGATAGTGGCGAAAAACTCGGTAAATATGATATAGTGGTATGCACAAGTGAAAAAGCAGATTCCTTGCTGAGACATAAATCAGAATGGATATATGAAGTGAGAAATGTTATTTTAGATGAAATTCACTTAATAAATGACGCCACCCGCGGGCCAACGCTTGAGGTTATTATTGCAAGATTTATGCATATGATGCCTGTTCAGATAGTTGCCCTCTCTGCAACAATAAAGAATGCCTATGAAATTGCTGAGTGGCTTGGTGCAAGGCTGATTGAATCTGAATGGCGTCCTGTGCCTCTGAGGCAGGGAGTGCTTTTTGGGAGGAAAATATACTTTGATGACGGAAGCATTAAGGAGATAGAAAATCCGAGGCTTGAAGGGATAGTAGAAGATACCCTTCAATATGGCCAAATTCTCATTTTCGTTAATACCCGCCCCTCTGCCCAAATGCTGGCTGAAAAAATGAGGGAAATTAGTTGCAATTTTTGCGATGAGGAGGAAATGGAGGAAATAGCAAACAAAATTTTGCAAGAGGAAGAAATAACAAGCATATCAAAAAAGCTGGCTGAATGCATTAGGAAAGGCTCAGCTTTTCATCATGCCGGGCTTACATCAAACCAGAGGAAGATAGTAGAAGATAATTTCAGGAAAGGAAAAATAAAGTGTGTTGTAGCTACTCCAACGATGGCAATGGGTATAAACATGCCAGCAAGGAGGGTTATAATAAAAAACTTATGGAGATATTCTGAGCTAGAAGGAGGTATGAAGCCTTTGCCAGTTATGGAAGTCAAGCAAATGATGGGCAGAGCAGGAAGGCCAGGATATGATGAAGAAGGAGAGGCAATAATAATTGCAAGAAATAAAATTGAAAAAGAAAGGTTGTGGGAGGAATATATAATATCTGATGTAGAGCCGGTTTATTCAAAACTCTCTTCTGAGCCGCTATTAAGAATGCATATTCTTGCATTAATAGCAACTGGTTTTGCAGTTTCATGGGAAGAAATATTAAATTTTTTTAGAAAAACTTTCTATGTTTATCAGCTTGGCATGCTCCCAGAAAACAAAATATGGGAATGCCTTGATTTTTTAGAGAGAAACGAATTTATCAGAAGCGAGGGTGAAAAATGGCTTGCAACTCCTTTTGGAGAAAAAACATCTAGCCTTTATATTGACCCACTAACTGCATTGAAAATGAAAATTGCACTTGAAAACAAAATAGGCAGCAATTTCTCTTATTTACATGCAATATGTGCAACACCTGATATGAAATGCTTATCAGTGAGCAGGAAAGATGACTGGCTTGAAGAAAAAATAAATGAAGAAGAATTTCTTCTTCCTGTGCCTTCCATATATGATGCTGAGTATGATTTTTTCCTTTCTGAAGTTAAAACTGCCTGCATGCTGGAAGAATGGATAAATGAGAAAAAAGAAGATGAAATAATTTCGAAATATCAGGTTGGCTCCGGCGACATACATGCAAAGGCTGAAACCGCGGAGTGGCTTCTTTATTCAATGTCAGAAATTGCAAGATTATTCAATTTTAAAGCAGTTCCAATTTTAAAGAAATTAGAAGTGAGGGTTAAATATGGATGTAAAGAAGAATTGCTTAATTTGGTGAAGTTAAGAGGAATAGGACGCGTTAGGGCAAGAATTTTATATGAAAATGGTCTTAAAAACATTGAAATGTTAAGAAAGGCTAGCATAACAACGCTTAAAGAACTGCCAGGTATAGGCGAAGGGGTTGCTAAATTAATAAAGGAGCAGGTAGAATGATAATTATAGGAGCTAAAGGAAAAATGGATGTTGAAGATGCTATAAAAAAATTTATGGATTTTTGCAAAAGGAATTTTGTGATAGGACAGATTTTTGATGCAGATTTAATTTTTGGAGAAGAACATTTAGCTGTTGCATATGAGCGTGCAAAAAAAGCTTTTGAAAAAGGGAGAAATATCTGTAAAACAATTGAAATGGAAATGCTTCTTTATGCATCAGCTAGGAGGCAGATAAATGAGGCAATTTCTTTAATTGGGGCTAAAAAAGAGGGAAATTATGCCTTTTTTATTTGCGGAAAAATTGATAAAGAAAAGGTTGCTGATTTTATCCATGGACTGAATCTTGAAATAGATCAAGATGTTATTGAGTTCAAAAAGGAAAAATTAAAAAAATTTGGAATAGATGAAAAAGAAATTTTTGCTACAGACGAAAAATTTCACAAAGATTTAATTTTTGAGAAAATTGCATTGCTCGATGCAATAAAATAGCCCGGATAGGGTAGTCAGGATATCCTTGGAGGCTGCGGACCTCCAGACCCGGGTTCGAATCCCGGTCCGGGCACTATTGAAAACTTTAAATTAATAGAATTTCATGAAGTTTCTACAAGTGATGGATGGAAATTAGGAATTAAAAGATATAAGCCAAATAAAGTTTCTTGTCCTGTAATTTTATGTCATGGTTTGGGAGCAAATTCAAAATGCTTGGATTTTGATGGAGATGAGCAAGGAAAAGATTGGAAAAAGTATAGCCTTGCTTATTATTTATTGCAGGATAAAAAGATTTTTGATGTGTGGGTTATTGATTTAAGAGGAAGCAAGAAAAGTCAGAAGATATTTCATCCAAGAAAAATTTCATTCCCAGTTAGATGGATAAAATTATTAGAAGCAATTGGATTAATTGATAAATTAAAAGAAAATGTTGGTTTATAAAATTGAAAGATTTTTGTAGTTATCCAACTTATCCATGGCTTTCCGATATTTTTTATAAATCGCCTTTTATCAAATTTTTTCGTCCCTACAGCTGGATCAAAAGATAAGCAAACTCCTCCACCATCAATATGGTATGCTTTTCAAAATGTTGGAAGCAAAGATAAAACTTGTGTTGAATTTTCAAAGAAAAATGGAACATCAGATTATGGACATTTCGATCTAACCTTAGGTAAAAAAAGCAAAAAGGAAGTTTATCCTGTAATATATGAATGGCTTAGAAAAAGAGTATGATGAGTAAAATTTCTTCTATCTCTTTCCTAAATCAAAAAAATTAAAAACATAAATAACCTAAACTTTAAATGATTGCACTTGAAGTGGATGGCATATCAAAAACATATAAACATAGAAATACCTATAAGGTGGCTTTAGATAATGTTAGCTTTTCTGTTGAGCATGGAGAAATATTTGGACTACTTGGTCCAAATGGCTCTGGTAAAACAACTCTTATAAAGATTATTTTAGGTCTTGTATCTCCAGATAAAGGAAAAATTTCTATTCTTGGACATGAAATTCCAAAAGATAGAGCAAAGATAATAGAGAAAGTTAATGTTGTTTTTTCTAGAGCAGGTTGCTATTGGAATCTAACAGGAAGAGACCATCTAAAATTTTATGGAAAGATATATAGGGTTAAAAATCTGAAGAAAAAAATAGAAGAGCTTGTTGAACTTTTTGAATTGAGAGATAATATAGATATGACTGTTGATAAATATTCGACAGGTGAAGTAATGAGATTAAATCTTGCCCGTGCTTTATTGAATGAGCCAGAGTTATTAATTCTTGATGAACCCACAATTGGATTGGATCCAATGATGTCGTTAAAAATAAGAGATTATCTTCTCCAAATAAATGAAGAAAATAAAATTACAATTTTATTCACTACTCACTATATGGAAGAAGCTGATCGCCTTTGCAGAAGGGTCGCAATAATTGATGAAGGAAAAATTGTAGAAATTGATAACCCATCAAATCTAAAAAGTAAGTTAAAGAAGGAAAAGATATGCGAAATAGGTGTCTCAAATTTGTCATCAAATTTAATGGAGAAAATAAAGAGAAAATTTGAAAAATGCTCATATTATGAAAGGAAATCAGAGCTAAGAGTTATTCTGAAAAAATATGAAGATGTAGCGGAAATAATTGATTTTTTAAAAAATAATGGGGCAACTGTAACATCTGTCCATACAGAAAAACCAACACTTGAAGATGTTTTTCTTTATATAACTGGAAAGAGATTAAGAGATGAATATGAGAATTTTTAGAGATATTTTTATTGTTTTTCAGAAAGAAGCAAAGGAATACTGGAGATGGAAACTTCATATAGTTTTTGATGCGTTTTTTCCTCTTCTTGATACACTTCTTTTCATACTTGTATGGAGGGCTATTCTAAAAGGAGGGTTTGAAGGATATGGTATGATAACAAAAGAAAATTATGTTGGTTTTCTTATCTCTGGAATGATTGTTTGGAGTTTTGCAAGAAATTATCTTAGTGGGGAATTTACGCGCATATTTGTTGAAGAGAAACATCGAAGAACAATTCCATACTTGCTTTCTTCCCCTATAAGCAGAATTGCAATTCCATACGGAAAATCTTTGTTCCCGCTTATCAGATCTTTTTTCAATTCAACTATTTTAATTTTAGCTGGCATTTCATTAGGATTTGTTTTTAAAGGAAATCCACTTCTAATATTTCTGATAATTTTACTTACATTCATAACTTTTTCAGGAATTGGATTAACAATCGCTGCTCTCGGCTCTTGGCGTGAAGATATTGCCGACTCTGGATGGCTTATTTACTATATCCTCGAAATAACTGCTGGAATTTATTTTCCCCTCGATATTCTCCCACAAAACATAAAAAATATTTTCTTTTCCCTTCCACAAGCGCAGGCGGTGCATGCTATGCGGATGGTTGTGCTTGGAAACGCTTGCTTTGGTGATATAATACCTTATCTTTTATCTCTTTCTTTTTATGCAGTTGTTATGATTGTAATTGCTATTCTTGCATTTCGTTTTGTTGAAAGAAAGGCGATGCTTGTTGGAATTTAGTTAAAAATAAACTTTTAATTACATTTGATGCATTGTAATAACGATAAATATATATTACAATTTTTGTTAGAAAACAATGACTAAATGGGCAAGAATATTCTTCGTGTTTATGCTGGCCAGCCTTTTCATTTTTCCTATTTTAAACTCTAAAAGTGAAACAAATAAAAAAATTGTGGATAAGATTTCTAAAGAGATTGAAATTTTGCCCGGCTCTGACTATTATATTAAATTTTTAGCAGAAAATTTTACATTTGAGGAAAAGGAAATTAATTCCTATTCATTTGGATTATCCAAAAAAGTTATAGATGCTATAGTTAAATCCCCTAATTGGATACAAAGGAAATTGACGATGCAATTTCATGCTATTGATGCTAGCGATGCGGAAAAATATGCGGATTTGATATTGAATGCAAGCAAAAAATATGTAGATGAAATTGCTTTTTCCATTGCTTGCTCCTCAATTGGAGATGTTCCTCCTTTAGATGTAATAAGAGATAACGTTTTTTATCTATATGAAAATGATAAATGGATAAAATATGCTGATATAATTGATTATGACGACGGAAAAGGAAATTATTATTCTACTATAAGTTATAAAGTCGTTGAAAATGGCTTAGAAAAGGAGTTTGAATTGCCGCCCCAAATTTATTATTGGTATGTAGTGCATCCAGAAATAGCTGGTGAAAAGCCACAATATATTTATGGAAAATTCTGGCGTGATTATCTCTTTAATCATAATGATATTGGTTATCCATTGCTTAAGGAAAAGTTAGCAGATATAGAATATCTTTGGGACTGCAAATCTTATTTTCAGCCGGCTAAAAGAACATGGAAATGGAGCATGGAAAATCATCCAACCGCTATTGAAGCAATAAGCTATTGGATTGGTAAAACTATTCCTCAGGAGGCATATGGCGATAGACCAGGCCAGCCCAACATTATTGCTCATGAACATAATGGATGGTGCGGCGAACTACAGATAATAGCAGTTGCTTCAATGAGAGCCTCGCTTATCCCATCTGTTGGTATTTGCAATATTGGAGAAGACCATGTATGGCGTGAATTTTATGAGCGAGGATGGCATGAAAATGATAATTGGTGGGCGGATGGCGGGGGAGCGGTAGATAAACCAGATGTATATGCATATGAATGGAAAAAGAACATCTCTGCCATTTTTGCTTGGAAAGGTGATGATTCTATTTATGATGTTACATCTGCATATCTTCACCCTGAAGATAGAAAAACAATCTGTTTTCAAGTATTAGATGGAAATTTTTATCCTATTGATGGAGCAAGAATAACTGCAATAGTATTCTGGCCGAGAGATATAACATGGTTTAAGCACTTTTTGCTGGATAAAATCGAGAAAATTTGGGATTTATTGCCAGATTTTCTAAAAGGAAAAATCCTCCAATTTTTATATAATAAAGCAAAAGAAGGAATTGATAAACTTCCTAATTCAATTAACGGGCCTGTAAAATGCATATGGAATTATACAGATATGAATGGAGAATGTTGCTTTGAAATAGGTAAAAATCGAAGCTACATTTTTCTCATTCAATATGACAATTTAAGAGAACCGTGGCAACTTGCAAGCTATAATGCATTGCGAGTTTTATTGAAACCCGAAAATAAAACCTATCGCATAATATTCCCAGCTATTCCTAATAGAGAAGAAAATTATAAAATCATAGAAACGAAAAGTAAAGAAATTTCATTCAATATTTCTTTTAATACTTTATCATACCAGATACATAAAAATGCATTGTGGATAAAGGATGAAGGAGTATATGAAAGAGAAGGAAAGATAGAATTTTTTATTTTAGATGAAGAAAATTTTGAAAAATATAGTAAAGGCAGAGATTTTGAATGCTTTATACATATGGATGAAAGGAAGGGAAATATTAATATAGATTTGGGAAAAAACAATTATTATCTATTATTCAAAAATAATGCTCGTAAGAGCAATGTAATTCTAAACTTTTCAATAAATGTTAAAGCATCAACAACAAAAGATATGATAAAGATTGTTTATCCACATACAAGTATTTTCGATGAGCCTACTTTTGATATTGGACAAAATATAGTTATTGGTGGAATAGCAACAAGAGACGTAATTTTATCTATTGATGGTATTCAGCATAATATTGAAGTACATAACTATGAATGGCAATATGAATGGAATACAACTTCTTTTGAGCCAGGAGAATATTTAATTAAGGCAGAATGCGGAAATGAAAAAGATGAAATTTTGATAAAGTTAGTAGATACCACCTCCCCCTCTATAAAAATAGAAGAACCAGAAGATAAAATCATTATTTTTAGAGATGTGATAGGCATCAGAGGCGTTGCAAAAGATAATTTTCGTATAAAAAAAGTTTTGGTTTCCATTGATGGAAAGGAATGGAGGGAAGCATTTGGTAAGGAAGAATGGTATATAGAGCTGAATATGAGCGAATATAATTTAGGGGAGCATATAATTTTTGCAAAAGCAATAGATGAAACAGGGAGAGAAGGTATGGATAAGATATCCATTATATTAAATGAAAGCGGTCATCAATGGGCTCCTTGCATAAATTATTTTTATCATGAGCCAGAGGAGCCAACGAATGAAAGCAATGTAATAATATATGCAAATGTAACAGAAGGAGGGGCATTTAAAATAGAAAAAATTGTCTTATTTTGGAGCAATGGGACAGTAGTAAAAAATAGGGAAATGTATAGATATGGAGATAATCCTTCGCAGGAAAGGCATGAAGAAGATCCTCTGAAAAATAGAACAAATAGTCCAATATTTGGATTTGAACTAGGACAATTTTCGAGTGGTGAAAAAATAACATATTGGATTGAGGCATATGATGCAGCAAATAATATAAAGGTATCTGATAAAAAATCTTTCAGCGTGAGTTAGTTTTTATCATTTCTTTGAATTCAGCAGCATTTTTAAGCATTTTTGTATTATTAAATAAGCAATAGACATTTTTTCCTTTACAAATTTCAAAAAGATTTTTTAGTTCTTCCATGTTATAATCATAATTATAGCCAGTTATTCCATGAAGGCGATAATATTTTATCTCTCCATAAAAACTTTCGCTTTTAAAAGGATCAACACAATGAATTAAATTAAAATTTTTGCAAATTTCAAAAATTTTTTCTTTGCTCCATTTTCCTCTGAGCTCAATTGCATAAATAAATTTTTTTTCTATCGAAGAAAAAAAATGCTCAATATTTTTTAAATTTTCGTCACTTTCATGAAAATTTGGAGGGCATTGAAAAACAACTATTTTTGCATCCAGCTCTTTTGCAAATTCATTGCATTTTTCCCATGCATCAAAAACTTCATTGCTTGGTTTAAAAAAACCATAATTTTTGCCCTCTAATTTTAGTTTTGCTTTCTGATAAGTTGGACTGCTTGGAAGATGAGTAATGAGTTGCCACGCTTTCATTGTATACTCAAAGTGAGCTGGCTTTTCCTTGCGCCATTTTCTCGCTGTTTCTATGTCTGGCAATGAATAGAATGTTTTTTGTAATTCCACAATTTCAAATTTTTTGAAATATTCTTCTTTTTTGCAAGGAAAGCCACAGCATCCTACTTTTATCATTTCTTTAAATAATTCATAAGAGCTTCTAAATTTTTTGGATTTCTTGAAAAATAGCTTCTTATGGGCAAAATAATTTTTTCTAAATATTCAGCAACTGAATTCTTAAGCTCAACAAAATGAATTTCGCTTTTAAGAAAAGAATTTTCAAGCTCTTCATAAGATGAAAAAATTCTGCCAGCTACTTCTATTTCATCAAAATGCTGAAAAATGATGTGTTTTGTAATTTCCATAACAGGATTATTTTCTGCTTGCAAGGGACAATATGCTTTATTTATTTTTCTTTTTATTGTCTCAAAATCGTCGTGAATAAAAATTGCACTTTCTGGCTTGCTTTTTGACATTTTTGCATCCATTCTTTCTTTTGCTTGTAATGAAGAAATTAAAGGAGTATG
Organism: Thermoplasmatota archaeon; assembly: GCA_038818725.1. GTDB lineage: Archaea > Thermoplasmatota > E2 > UBA202 > JdFR-43 > JACIWB01. The sequence continues at coordinate 22,502 of JAWAYL010000016.1, forward strand.
CAATGCAACAACTTTTTTCTTTCCCAATTTTTCAGAAACATCTCTTGCAAGCATATGAGCATGCCTTTGATCCATTCCTCCAAGAGCAACATCAACATCTAAATAAAATATATCAGCTACTTGCATAAGAGGATAAAAAATTTTTGAAACATCTTTTTCCGCCTCCTCCTCTTTTCTCCCCATTATATCCATTGCTCTTTTAGCTCTTGCAAGCGTTGTCTCTTTTGCTATCTTTAAAACAGTTTTCCAGTAATTGCTATCATTAACAATTTCACTTGCATAAACATATTTAACATTTCTTAATCCCATTGCAAAGAAGGCATCCTTTATATACTCTCCACAAATTTTAATTGCCTCAATATTCCCATTTAGCTTATCATTTATCCATGCATGCCAGTCAGCAAGTAAAATATAAAAATCAAAACCAGCATCAACCAAATCTTTAATTTTATCTCCGCACATTAGCCAGCCAAGATGAACAAGCCCAGATGGCTCAAAACCAATATATGCCTTCTTATCTTCTCTTTTAACTATCTCTTCAAGTTCTTTAATAGTTACTATCTCTTTCAAATTTCTTTTTATGTCTTCAATCATAAAACCTTATATAAAAAGGATATAAGAAAATTTGGATAGCTCTTAGGATGTTTGATAAATTAAAAGCCTTCAAGGATTAAAAATCCATACAATTATTCTATCAGATACAACGCTACCAGCTTTTCCATAAAATGCTCCAACAGTTACTTCATATAATCCAGTTCCAATTCTCCATTTCCATTCATAAGGTGGAGAATAATCTATTTTTCTTGGTTTATATTCATACCAAAGATCTACTAAGAGGAGATAAAATTCTACCCTATCTATTCTATTCATTGGATCAAAAGCATCACATCTTACAGTGATGTCTCCTAAAATTATTGGAATTTCAGTTGGAAAAATTTCTCTATCAAATATATAAAAATAATTTTTTGGCTTAACAATTTCTATTTTTGGTGGAAAATAATCAACAAATTTAATAACCCATCC
>JAWAYL010000017.1:0-21664 GCA_038818725.1 Thermoplasmatota archaeon
ATTTATCATATAGAGAAAGAAATAGAAGAAATTGAAAGAGATATATCTCTTATTTTTTCTCAGATAGATAATTTAAATTCTGAAATAGAAAAATTATCATTCGATGAAAAAAGGTATGCAAAAATTGAGGAGGAATATGAAATTATCAGAAATAAAATAAATGAAATAGAGAAGGAATTCATAAGAGTTGAAGGAGAAATAGAAAATATTAAAAAGGAGATTGAAAGAAATGAAAAAGATATAGCGGAAGAAGAGGAGAAAAGAATAAAAATAAAATCTTTGAGAAAAGAAATTGCAAATCTTGAAATGCTAGCTGGAGATAGAGAAACTGGTCTGCTAAATGATTTCAAGAAATATTTAATTTCAAAAATAGGTCCAACACTTTCGGTTTTTGCCTCTCAGTTCTTTTCAAAATTTACTCAAGGTAAGTATAAAGAGATTGAAATAGATGAAAATTATAACATTAGCATTTATGATGGGGGTGAAAAATTTGATATAGATAGATTTTCTGGCGGAGAAAAGGATATTGCAAATCTTTCTTTAAGGCTTGCAATTTCTCAATTAATAAGCCAGAGAAGCGATGTATCTATAAACCTTATTGCTCTTGATGAGATATTTGGCTCCCAAGATAGAGAAAGAAGGAGAAGTATTTTAAATGCACTCGCGGAACTAAAAGATCAATTTTCTCAGATTATTCTTATAACACATATAGATGAAATAAAAGAAGCGTTAGAAAATGTTATAAGGATATATGAAAATGAAGACGGCTCTTCGAGAGTTGAAATAGAATAATTAAAATAGAGAAAAATTCGAAATAAGGGCAGCGAAAACTATTGCTACCATACTCATCAATTTTATTAAAATATTTAGTGATGGCCCAGAAGTATCTTTTAAAGGATCTCCAATTGTATCACCAATTACCGCTGACTTGTGCTGCATCGAGCCTTTTCCTCCAAAAGCCCCATCTTCTATGTATTTTTTAGCATTGTCCCATGCTCCGCCTGCATTTGCCATAAAGATAGCGAGCATAAATCCGCTTAAAAGAGAAGCAATAAGGAGACCAGCAACAGCTTTTGCTCCTAAAACCAAGCCAACAGCAATAGGTGCAATTATAGCAAGCAGGGCAGGTAAAATCATTTCTTTCTGCGCCGCCTTTGTTGTTATATCCACGCATTTTCCATAATCTGGCTTTGCATTTTCATTGAAAATTTTCTTAAATTGGGCTCTTATTTCTTCAACTATTTTTCCCGCAGCCTTCTGCACTGCATTTATTGTGAGGGAACAAAACAAAAATGGAAGCATTGCTCCTATTGTCATGCCAGCTATAATTTTTGGGTCAAGCAAATTCAATTCAAAGCTTCCTTTTATTTCTGAAACTCTATCGTGATAAGCTGCTATTAATGCCAAAGCAGTTATTGCTGCTGAACCAATTGCAAATCCTTTTCCTGTTGCTGCGGTTGTATTTCCTAAAGCATCTAAAGCATCAGTTCTTTTTCTTACTTCCGGCTTTTGATGGGTAAATTCTGCAATTCCTCCTGCATTATCAGCAACTGGTCCATATGCATCTGATGCTAGAGTTATGCCTAATGTTGAAAGCATTCCAACCGCTGAAAGCCCAACTCCATATATTCCAACTGCAGGATCTTCCTTTCCTCCTGACAAAAAATAACTTGCAATTGTTGCAATAGCAATTATAATTGCTGGCAAAAATGTGCTTTTCATTCCTGTAGCCATTCCAGAAAGAATTACAGTCGCAGATCCGGTATTGGAAGATGATGCGATTTCTTTAGTTGGCTTATAGTTTGCTGAAGTAAAGTATTCTGTATTGAAGCCAATTGCTACACCTGCAATCAGTCCAGCTAGAACTGCAAAATAAATTCTAATGTATCCTAATATAAAATAAACTGCAAAAAAAGAGAAAATTGCCACTAAAATTGAGCTTGTTATTATTCCTCTCCTCAAGCTTTTTAATAAAACCGAATAGCTTGCTTCTTCTTTTGCTCTTACTAAAAATATCCCAAAAATTGAACAAATAACTCCAAGCACTGCCACAATCATTGGAATTGTTACAGCTTGCAAAGCAAGTTTCTTTTCATAAAATGCAGCTGTTGCTAAGGCCATTGTTGCAATAATTGAGCCTGCATAAGATTCATATAGGTCAGCCCCCATTCCTGCAACATCCCCAACATTATCTCCAACCCAGTCAGCAATAACAGCAGGGTTGCGAGGATCATCTTCTGGTATGCCCACCTCAACTTTTCCAACTAAATCTGCACCTACATCTGCAGCTTTTGTATAAATTCCTCCTCCAACTCTTGCAAAAAGAGCAACTGAACTCGCCCCCAAACCAAAAGTTATCATTGTACTCGTTATATTTTTTATTGTGTCTTCTAACTCAAGCCCTTGCATCCCATAATACCATTTCAAAAAATAAAACCATATACTCAAATCAAGGAGAGCAAACCCAACAACAACAAGCCCCATCACAGCCCCGCTCCTAAAGGCAATTTTTAATCCTCTATCCAAGCTCTTTTTTGCCCCGTTGGCAGTTCTTGCATTACTTTTTGTTGCTATTGTCATTCCAATGTAGCCACACAAAGCGGAGAAAAATCCTCCTGTAAGGAAGGCAAATGGAACAAAAGGAGTAAGCATTCCTTGCAATGAAAGAATGGCAATTATTACTACCATCACTCCAAAGAATAGGGAAATTGTTTTATACTGCCTTTTCAAATATGCTTTTGCTCCTTCCCTGATAGCAAAAGATATGTTTTTCATATCTTCGCTTCCTTCATCTTCTCTTAAAACCATTATTGCTAAATAAGCTGAAAACGCCAGCGCTAATGCGCTTCCTATTGGCACAAACAAAGTTGCATCCATGGAGGAGTATTTGTAAAATATATTTAAATTATTTTCTTTCTAAGTCTTCTCCTCCAGCAAAAATATCCTGAATACTTGCATATAAATCTTCCATTCCTTCCCATGTTTCAGATGAAATAGGAATTAGAGATGTATGTGCTTCCATATCTCTTATAACTTTCATTATTCCTTCACTCATCTGGGCATATAATGAAGGAGAATAAAACATTAAATCATTTTCTAACCTTTCAGGATTCTTGCTCCATTCTTTTATAATTTCAAGTGTTTCTTTTTCAATAATATCTATTTTTGTAAGAATATTTACAAGAGGTAAACCTAGTCGGAATTGAGTTGTTGCTGAAAGCATTAGCTGAGATATAAGATTTGCTGGAGTTGTAGCAAGAGCTGGGTCTATTAAAAAAGCAAGCGTTGAATGCTCTTTTCCAAGCTGATCAATTATTATCTTTCCTGAACTTCTAAATACGAATAATTCCATTTGCCCTGGTGTATCAAAAATAACATAATCAGCTCGATATTCAGATAATCTTTCCTCGATTTCTTTAACATTTAGAGCAAGCATATCTGCACACAATATCTGTGCCCCATTTGGACCGAGATTATAGTTTTTCATAACTTCTTCCAGAGAAATCCATTCTCTTATATCAATTTCTGGCGAATAAGGGGTTCTTATTACACCCGGATCAAGATTTACTATTATTGAATCATAGCCCTGTCTGTGGCACCATTCATTGAATGCATTTGCTAAAGTGCTTTTGCCGGAGCCTGCGGTACCTACTATGTAAAGATATATCATCTAACCACGCCACATTTTAATGCTCATTATCTTTTTCTCAATAGTTTCTTTTTTACCTATATCATGTCTTATAAATATATCGCCTTTTACATATTTAAGACACTTTTCACATACCTCTTCCGCTTCATAAATCTCATTTGCTATCCCAAGAATTGCAAGAGAGCGGGATTTTGTTGTATATATTTTTCCATTCTCTTCATTAACAGATGCGTAAAAAATTTTCCCTCCTTCTTCTTCTATTCTCTTTTCATCTACAAATATTTCCCTATTTTCAACGGGCACATAGCCATATCCGCATGGCACAACATATTTACAAACAGTGCTTTTTTCATCGAAACTAATCATTTTACTTCTTAAATTTCCTTCAGCCATTCCATAGCATATCTCGGCAAAATCTGTTTTCAAGATGGATAGCACATTCATTGCTTCTGGGTCGCCAAATCTTGCATTTATTTCAATAACCTTTACACCTTGCGGGGTTAGCATAAATTGTCCGTATATGACGCCTCTATATTCTCTTCTTTCTTTTTTTAACGCCTCAATTATTTTTTGCAGAATTATGCAAGCTTCTTCATATTCATCTTTTTCAATAAAAGGTAATAAAAAATCTTTTGATGAAATTGAGCCCATTCCTCCTGTATTTGGTCCTTCATCGTTCGGCAGGAGTCTTTTATAATCCTGCACAAGAGGCATCGGAAAAATATTTTTGCCGTCACAAAAAGCTTGCAGTGTAAATTCTTCTCCTACCATTCTCTCCTCTATTAAAACCCTGCTTTTCCCACCTATCTTTTTAGATATAACTTCCTTTACATATTCAGTTGCTTCTCTCACGCTATTAAAATGGGAACCATAAACTTTTACACCTTTTCCTCCAGTAAGACCAACAGGTTTTACAGCAACATTTCCTTGCAGCTCATTTATAAATTCCTCAGCAGAGCTTGCGTCTGAAAATGCTCCGAATCTGATACTTCCTTTTATTCTATATTTTTTCATCAATTTTCTCATAAATTCCTTATCTGTTTCTATTTCCGCGGCTTGTTGTGAAGGGGATGCAACCGCAATTCCATTTTTCATAAGCAGATTTGTGACACCCGCCTGGAGAGGCGCCTCGGGCCCCACTATTGCAAGCTCTATATTTTTTGAAATTGCATAGGAAGCAACTTTTTCCGCATCGCATTCATCATGAAGAAAATAATCTTTTGCAATTCTTTTTATTCCAGGATTTGAATTTTTCATAAAAGAATATATTTCTGTTCCACTTTTCTTTAAAGCTAAGCAAATAGCATGCTCTCTTGCTCCTCCACCAACTACTAAAACCTTCATCATAATGTATAAATTATAGAATATAAAATTTTTTTATAACTCTTCAATTTCTTCTATTCTTCCTTCTTTAATGATTTTTATAAGTTTATTTGCAGCGCTTTTAACCTCCTTACTTATCTTTCCATACATTGTTTTCGGTTGAACTCCTATTATTATTACTTCAGCTGATGTTTCTTTCTGTAAATTGGAGATAAAAATTGAAAGAGGAAGCGAATGCGTTGAAAAAGTTGCTTTTCCTATTTTTTCCTTTCTAATTCTTCTTATCTCTCCCCATTTAAGACCCATATCTGCTGCATCCACCATAACAATTTTCTTTGGCTTGCTTCTTATTATTTCGCCATAAAAATTCTCTGGAACAGTTGCGCAATTTATTGCTTTCCATTCATTGCTTTTTATTTTTTTTGCGACATATATGCCAACGCCGTCGTCGCCATTCATTTCATTTCCTATACCAAGCAGTATATTCATTAATAGTAAAGAAAAAAACATTTATAAATTTATAATATAAGGTTATGAAAATAGAAGAAATGAGTTGGAAAGAAATAGATAAGATAAGCAGAGATGCTATTATTTTTATCTCAATAAGCCCTCTTGAAGCCCATGGCCCCCATTTGCCAGTTGCAACAGATTTATTTATTTCAAAAAAAATTGAAGAAGCAGTAATGGAAGAAATGAAGAAAAGAGGCATAGAATTTTTTTCTTTGCCATCCTTACCATTAGGAGTATGTAGATATGCAGAAAATTTTCCTGGAACAATAAATATTCACTGGAAAAATTTATATAAAATATTATTAGATATTTTTTTATCTTTTTCAAAACATAATTTCAGATATTTTTTAATTTTTAACTTTCATATGGATGTCTTTCATATAAAGGGGATACATAAAGCTATTAAAAAAGCAAGAAAAATGGGTATAATTGCATGTGAGCCAATTTCAACTGCATATTTTAGCGGAAAATTATTTGAAGAGAATGAATATGAAATTCATGCTGATAAGAAAGAAACTTCTCTGGCATTATATTTATTTCCAGAATTAGTAAAGGATTATAAGATAGAGGATATAAAAATAAAAATGCATTTCTTAGATTTTTTTAAAACATTTGAAGAAATTGGAGCGAAAAATGCTTATATTGGTTCACCATCCCTTGCAAGCAAAGAATATGGGGAGAATCTTTTTAAAAAAATAGTCGATTTATGCATAAATTCTGCATTGCTTTTAAAGCAAGGAAAAAGTGCTGATTTGCCAAAAAAATTAAAAATATTGCTGAGAATATAGCTCATGTTTGATAAATTCAAGGAAAATGGGGTAGAGATAAGAAAGGATGATGTATGGGGGAGAAATTGCAGAATAATGAACAGAGCAGGACTTGAAATATCGAAACAGGAAGATTTTAAAGAATTAATAGAAAAAGATTGTATTTTTTGTTCTAAAGATAAGCTTGCAAAATTTGATTTTGGATTTATGGAAAACTCTTACTCTTTTCTCTTTCCAAATATAAACCCTTATTCAAAGTATAGCGGGGTATGTGCTTTCAAAAAGCATTATATTAAGCTAGAAGAATTTTCTACTGAGTTGCTTGAGAGCAATTTTATCCTCTGTTCAGAATACATCAAAAAATTTTATGATGGCAAGGCAAGATATGCTTCCATTAATTGGAACTATCTCATGCCCGCGGGCGCTAGCATCCTCCATCCGCACACACAGATAATTTTGAGTGAACATCCAACAACTTATATGGAAAAGATAATAAAAAATAAGGAGAAATTTTTTTTATATATTGAGGAAGAAATTAAAAGGGAAAGATTTATTGGAGAAATAAACAGCTTTTATTTGTTTGTTCCATTTGCTCCCTTTGGTTTTAATGAAGTTTTTGGATTTTCCAGAGAAGATTTTAAAATCGCAATCAGAAAAATTGCTGGAGTTATAAATAAAATTTTATCTTATTATTCAAGTATAAAAAGAAATAGTTTTAATCTCGCAATTTTTATTGATATGGAGAAAGAATTTCCTTTTCATTTTAGAATATTAACAAGACAGAACATGGTTAAATACTATAGAAATGACACAATGTTTTTTGAAAGGCTTCATATGGAAACAATTCTTGAAAAGATGCCCGAAGAAATAAGTAAAGAAATAAAGAATTTTATTTTGAAATAATCTTTTCAATTTCTTTAATTAGCAAATTGGCTGGAAAATTAAGAATTGTATATCCATATTTGCCTTCATTTATTAAATCTATCCCTAATAGCTTTTTGAATATTTTTTCAAATTTTTTTTCATTTATCTCTGCCCCATATTCTTCACTCCTTACAATAAATCTTTCCTTTATTTCTTCATAGCTAGCATAGGCTTTATTCATGCAAGCACTTGCAACACTTAATAGCAATAAAAGTTCTTCTTTTTCCATTTCATTTAAATCAAAAAAGATCTCTTCCCTATTTGCTTCCCTTACATCTTCCGCTTCAATTTTTTTATGCATTTTTGCATCCGCTATAAGAGAAGAATTCAAAAGAAGTAATATACCAGTTCTTGCATGCCCTGGTGAGCGAATTGCGATTTCTGCTATTAAAGATATTATCTCATCATCATAGCAATTGCTGTTTAAACTCTCAATTGCTCTCGAATATAATATTTCTTTCATCTGCTCCCATGAATATGGTTTTAGTTCAACAACAGAATTTTGAGCAAAAGTACTCCAAGTAGCTTCATCAAGCATCTGCTTTAAAATTACATAACTTCTTGTTATTGCTATATAGTCTATTCTTTTTCCTAACTCCCTCTGCCTTGAAAGAGTATATGTAAAATGTTTTAACTCATTTAAATCCATACCATCTATTTCATCAATTATTATTCTTTTACCATCTATTTCATTCCATAACTTTTGAGTTGGTAATCCAGAAGGATTAAATCTTGGCTTTATCTGCTTTAAAATTTCTTCTAAAACTCTATGCTCTGTTCTGTTGATATAGCAATTTACATATGCATCTCCTCCAATATAGCGAGCAATCATTGTTTTTCCAGTGCCAACCCCTCCACTTATTAAAACTTTTCCGCCTTTAATCAGATTTTTTATCCTTTTTATTTCCTCCTCCCTGCAAAGAATCTTACTTGGTATGTAAGAAGGGTCAAGTTTTTTCTCATCCTTTAAAATCATAATAAAATAAACTTTTTTATTTAATAATGTTTGGGAATTTTTATGCATGTAGAAAACAGCTCTTATGGAAAATACGAGGGATAAGATAAAATTTGAGTAATTTGTTGTTCATAATATTGTTGCAACAGATTCCAAGAAAAAATTTTTCTGCCTCCTTCTACAATCTTCTCAGCATATTAATTCAGCATTTTGGAATACATTCCAATTTTTCCATCTCCAACATACATAGAACTTTACAAGCATTAAAGCACATATCATTTCCTTGAGTATCTCCCATCCCCAGATATTTTTAATTTCAGAAACACAATCTTTTGATTGATATATTTAGGGAATAAATAAATTCCAAATTCTATTAAAGGTGCATTTCTCCTAGGGATTTTAATATCAAAAGAAAAATTTTCCTAAAATTTTTTATCTCTCGTTAATTACCTAAGAGCCCTTTGGTAGAAAAATTAAAATAAAAATATAAGCATTTCATTCTATGGAGCTAGAAGAGAAATTTCCTCTATTAAAGGAAATAAAGAGCAAGGAAATAAGAGAAAAGGTTAAGAAATGCTATGAAATTGCTATGGAAAAAGGGAAATGGAATAGCTTAGAAGAAATACCATTTACATTGCTTCTTGAAAAGCCATACTCCTATGTTGAACATGTAAATAATGTCGCAAGTATGGCATATGAAATAGGAAAAATAAAGAAATTGAATATGGATAATTTAATTGCAGGCGCCCTTTTGCATGATATAGGAAAGTTGCTTGAATATGAAAAGAAAGAGGGAAAAGTTATCAAATCAAAATTTGGAAAATATGTTCGTCATCCTGTAACTGGAGCTGCTCTTGCAATGGAAGCTGGGCTTAATGACGAAATAATAAATATAATAGCTTCTCATTCTAAAGAGGGGGAATTTGTTGAAAGATGCAAGGAAGCAATCGTTGTGCATCATTGCGATTTCATAGATTTTGAAATTTCAGGTGGTAAGCCATGAAAATAAATGAAGAAACTTTTTCTGGAACTGAAAATGAGAGAGATTGCATAGTTAAAGTTTTTCCTGGAGATGAAATTCATTTAAAAACAAAGACATCTCTCTATAAAGAGCATATAGAAGAAATAGTAAGGAAAAGGCTTGAGGAAATTGATGTAAAAGCAGGCGTTGAAATAATTGAAAATGGAGCAATAGATTATGTTATAATATCCCGCTTGGAGGCGGCGCTGGCCAAAGCAAGCGGAGAAGATGTAAAGGATAGAAAAGTTAAGAGAGGAAAAACATCAAAAGACAGGCTCAGGAGAAGTAGGCTTTATATCCCTGGAAACAATCCTCGCCTTATAAATAGCGTTGGAGTATATGAATGCGATTGCATAATTCTTGATTTAGAAGATTCTGTAATTTTTGATCACAAAATAGATGCTCGATATCTTGTAAAAAATGCTTTAAAGACGCTTGATTTTGGAAAATCTGAGATATGGGTGAGAATAAATAAAGAAATGGCAAGAGATGATATATTGCAAATAGCATATGGTCATCCTCATGGAATATGCATTCCAAAAGTAGAAAGCAAGGAAGATATAGAAGTAATTGAAAAAATAATCGATGAGGCAAACCTTGATTGCCATTTAATGCCAATAATAGAAACAGCTAAAGGAATTGCAAACGCAAATGAAATTGCAAAAGCAAGTGAAAGAATAGTTGCAATTGCTTTTGGAGCGGAAGACTATTGCCGCGATGTAGGATGCAGGCGAAATTGGGAAGCATTATTTTATCCTCGATGCCAAGTTTTAGTTGCCTCAAAGTCAGCTGGACTGCAAGCCTTAGATACAGTTTATCCAAATGCTGAAGATGAAAAAGGCTTAACTGAAGAAGCAAGAAAAGCTTTTGAAATGGGATTTGATGGGAAAGGAGCAATTCATCCTTCACAAATTGAAATAATTCATAAATGCTTCACTCCGAGCAATGAAGAAATAGATGAAGCAAAGAGAATAATAGAAGCAATAGAAGAAGCGAAGAAAAAAGGACTTGGCGTAGCTACACTTGATGGAAGAATGATTGATTTACCAGTTGAAAGAAAAGCAAGAAGAATACTTAAGCTTGCAGAGATAAAATAAAATATGTTCATGTATTTTATTTCAGCAGGGGTAGCCAAGCGGATAAAGGCGCAAGGTTCAGGGCCTTGTGGCGAAGGCCTTCGTGGGTTCGAAATGCAAACGAAAATCCCACCCCCTGCATTTTATCAATATGAAACTGCTTTATTCTAAAAATATAGATTTGCAAAAGATAGCAAATGCACTTAAAGAAAATTTTGGTATAGAAATAGAGGATGCGGGATTTCTTAAGCCAGATGAAAGAGCTTATAATAAAAGAAGAAAACAATACAATGCAAATCTTATTGCTCAATTTATTCCTGATTTTTCAATCTGGATTGTTGATATAGATATTTATGTTGAAGGAATGAATTTTATTTTTGGATTAGCAAAAGGAAATAAAGCAATTGTTTCATGCTATAGAATTCCTGAAGAAATAATTGCAAAAGAAGTTGTTCATGAAGTAGGTCATTTAATTGGCTTGAAGCATTGTAAAAATGATTGCGTTATGGAATTTTCAAATAGTGTAATTGAAGCAATTTCGAAGCCATCTTTGCTATGCAATGAATGCAGAAAAAAATTTCTTAGTAAATTCATGTAAAGTGCGCAACATTCATTTGATCCTTTAGTAAATACTGCAAACGGTGCTGTTAACTTAGCGAATTTTTCAAACATGTCACCCATATGCACTGCAATAGGCGTAGATACATGAGAGGAAATTTGTGAGGAAAATTCTCATATATTGTGAAAATAAACCATTGATCAAAATTTTCTTGCATAATCCCTTTCAGGGAAGGGATAAAATGCAAGAAAGAAATTGGACGGAATATAATGAACATTTGGTAAGAAGAGGAAACCATGCCTGCCCTTCTGCAAGGACATTCTTATCAGGAGTTCTTCTTTTCCCACGAACCTTTCACTAATTGTTCAACAAAGCATCCCAGGCCAGATTCTCCTCAAAATGAATGATATCTCTTTTATCAAAATTTTATTAGAGTATATAACCTATTTTGGCCAAGCTCTAGAGATATATCTGCTTTCATAGCTCTAGTTTCTTCTCCTCTTACAAAATTATAGACTATTCTCCTTAGGCTAAGAAAGGCATTGGCTGAGTCAAAAGATTTGAAAGAACGCATTGTTTTATATCTTTGTTTCACATCTTCATTATATCTTTCAACAGGGTTATTGTTATACTTCAAACCATATTTCTTACATGCTATTGGGACACCATGCAATTCTATAATGCTCTCTTCCATCACTTACAAAAATTATTCTTTTATCTTTTTCTTTCTTCTTTGTTTTCTTATACTCATTATATCTTTCTATGCATTGATCATAAATTCTATCTCTCAAATCGCAGAAAAAAGATTTAAAGGCTAACAATGAAATTTCATCAGTTAGTAAATGCCCCAAATTATATCCAGTTTTTCCATCAACAGCATTTATATCATAAATGTTTTTATTCTTCTCTTTTAAAATAACTTCATCCATATGTATTTTACCCTTTATACTTGGCTTCAACTTTTTCTCAAATTTTTCTAATAGATAAGCATATTTTCTTACCCAATACAAAATCACACTGTCATAGAGATAATATCCTTCATGTTGCCAGATATAGTCTCTTATTTTTGAGAGAGATAATCCTTCAGCATATAAGTGGAGAACTTTCAAAATTATTTCCTTTGGATACATCATTTTTTCAAATCCATCTCTTTCAATAAATCTTCTTTTGCAACCATTGCATTTATAAATCTGCTTTACAACATGCTTATTGTATCTTTTACCTGCCTTTACAATATCCTCACATCCACAATATGGGCATTTCATTTTCCATCCCCTCAAATAGAAAATGAAAACATGTTTATAAATATCACGAAATGTGTGGAGAACCATGGCTTACTAAGGTATAAATAAACAAAAAACCCTTAAATATTGTTTATTTATTATCTTACATGAAGGGAAGGCATTTAATATTTGCATTAGCAATATTATTTTTTATAATTTCTCCTACTCTTTCATTTTATTTTGTTCCTTCATTGAAAAAAATACCTTCCAACCTTAATGAAACTATATTTTATGAAGGAGAGCTTAGAATTTTAAATCCAAAAACAGCAACTCTTGATTATAAAAAAGTAGATATTGTAAGGAAGATTAGAAGTATGGGTTACGAAGAAAATGTTCTTTTAATAAGAGAAGATATAGAAGTATTTGATAAATTGAGAAATGAAAGGATAGATGAATTATGCATGGTAAAAATATATGGTATAGATCCTTACACTGCTAAAAATATAGAAGGCTTTGGGGATATAGATAGAGCTGGACAATGGATATTTCCAGTAGGCGTAGAAAAGAAGAATTATCTTGTATGGAATAGCGATTTAGATGACGCATTTAAAAAAGGCTACATCACAAAGGAGGAGGCGCAGGCCTGGGGTCGATATATAGGAGAGGAAAAAAGGGGCGGGGTTAAAACATATAAATTTTCAGGAGGGCAAGAAAATGTGTTTTTTGGTTATCTTTCACAATTGCCTGAAGTAAAAATTTTTTATAGTGGCGACTTAACTGCTTGGGTTGAGCCAAATACTGGCACAATAGTTGATTTGCAGAAACATATATGGCAGTATGCTCAATTTCCTAACTTAAGAAAACTTCCTTCGAATCTTAATATAAGCGTTTTTCTTGATGGTAAAATTGTGATTCTTAATACATCAAATGCTCTTTATGAAGAAAAAAATATAACTGTTTGCAATCACATTGAAAATTTGAAGAATTTTGAAAATTATTATATAATAAAGAACGAAGTAGTTGTAACAGATGAAAAAGGAAAAAAGCTGGATGAGCTATGCTCTTATTCTGAAGATGCAGTAAATCCATATACAATGGAATTAATTGAATTTTTATGTGGGAAAAAAGGGTTGCTTACATTTCCAATAGGTGTTGAAAAAAAAGATTACAAAATATGGGATTCAGATATAGATGATGTATCAACTGTAAAGTTTATAGAAGAGGAAAAAATTAGTGAGCTAAAAGTTTATAGATATGAAAACAATGTAGAAAATTATTTCATAGGAAATAAAAGCATAGAAGGACTGAGTGACAGATATATAAAACTTTACTATAATGGAAAAACAACTTATTTTGTTGAACCATCTACTGGTTTTATAGTTTATCTAGAAAAAAACGGGCGAATAGATGCAAGTTTCCCTAACTTACATACTATACCTGAAAATTTTGAAGCAAGTATAAAGATGGAAGGTAAGCTTTCTATTTTATCTGTTGCAAAAGAAATAGAAATGACAAGAAGTTTGAAAGCAAAAAATGTTTATTTGGAAGATGATAAAAAAGTTATTGTTATAGAAGACATAACTGAAACAAAAGATAAAAAGAGCGGTGAAAAAATTGATATGGCTTGCAAGAAAGAATATCATGGGGTGTATGCAGATAGTTTTGAAGAAGCAAAAAATTATGGAGACATAGAAAGAGAAGGATTATTTACATTTCCGCCTGGTGTTGAAAAAAGAGATTATTTAATGTGGAATACTGAAATAAATATGCCATCCATTGTTTCATTTATAAGAGAGGAAGATCACGAAGGAATCCATACTTATCTTTTTAAAACACAAGAAGATAGGTTTTTACATGATTCAACAATTGGTATGGACGTAAGATATATTACAGAAACAGATTACTGGGTTGAGCCAAAAACCGGGCTTATTATTGATATGAAAAAAAATTCAGTTAAAAAGATAAATCCTCTTGAAATAATAACAGGAATAAAAGGATTTTTCTGGATCGACATATACAAGCTTAATTTATCATTTAAAAAAGAGACAATTGAGGAAATAAAGGAAAAGTCAGTTACGATGGCTCGCTTGCTGAATTTTTCAAATTCAAATGGTAGCGTTCTTGTAATAAATCTTAAAACAAAAGATATTTTTGAAAATATGGAAAAAGCAAAAGAACAAAAAAATCAGATAGAAAAATTATCTGAAAATAAAGTAAAAGTTCTCGATTTTAGATACTGGATGAAGGAAAAATCAGTTAATGAGATGGCGGAGAAGGCAAAAAAAGCTTCTTTTTTAATTGTTTTCTTGCAAATAGTTATTCCTTCCTTGCTTGTTTTGTTTGGAATTGCCTTAATGATTTGCTGGATAAGAAAGAAATAGATTTATCTAAACTTCGCTCTTTTGCTTAGCATAATTGGCATTGAAAGATTCCTGAAAGGATATCCTTTCATTTTTTCCTTTATTAATGAATTAAGCTCCTTTAAATTTACTTCCTCCCTATCGCATTTAAATCTATATCTTGGCCTGAATTTTCCCTCTTTTTCTTTTTCTCCATATACAATTATTATTGGTATCCATTCTTTTTCTGCATCCCTTATTTTTTTAGAAACACTTTCGTCTCTATCATCAATATCTACTCTTGCCTTTATTTTTTTAGCAATTTTTTTACAATCTTCTATAAAGCTTTCATTTACAGGAATTATCCTAACTTGTGTTGGAGATAGCCAGAAAGGAAAAGATGGTTTAATGCCTTTTTTAATTTTCATTGCCTCTGTTTCCAAAATAGCGCAAACACATCTATCAATTCCGCCAGAAATTGATGCATGAAGTAGATAGGGATACTTTTTTTCTCCATTTTCATCAGTATATGTAATTTCAAATGATTTAGGATTATCAACATCTATCTGTACAGTTGAAAGGGCAAATGATTTCCCAACAGAATCGTTTAAATTTATTTCAAATTTTGCTACAAAATAAAAATATTTTTTATCCCACATTTCAACGAGAGCGGGCTTACCCCATATCTTAACAAGGGAGACAAAAAAATCCTTATTTTTTTCAAAAAAATCTCTTACAAACCTTATAGCAATTTCCCCATTTATTCCAATTATTTTTGACCATTCAATTGAGAGAAGAAATTGTTTTTTAAACTCTTCTAAAGTTTGCTTCTCATCCTTGCATATGGTATGCATATCAGGCATTGTAAATGCTCTCAACCTTTTTATGCCAGCAAGCTCGCCATGTTGCTCTCTTCTAAAAGATTTTGCAAGCTCAAAAAATCTTATTGGCAGGTTTTTATAGGATAGGTTCATCTCATGCGCCATTAGATACTGTCCAAAGCATGCAGCAAACCTTAAAAAAAAATCCTTGTTTTTATCCCCCTTTACAACATACTGGCGGGCTGGAAACTTTTTTATATATTTACTCAACGAAGGATGATTCATATCATACATAATTGGCGTCTCCACCTGCATGGCGCCCGCTGACAAGCACATTTCTTCCACCTTTTCCTCAAGTAATCTCTTTATTAAATAGCCCTTAGGATACCATTTCATGTTTCCATAATCTGAGGCATTTTCATAATCTACAATTTCATGCTCTTTCATTAGCTTTATATGAGCTGGCTCCTCTTTAGCTATTCTGCTTCCAAAAGCTTCGTATTCATAAAATATTTTTAATTCCTCATTGTTTGAGAAATCAAATTTTTCTGCCTCAATTAATTCTCCTTGTGGGGTTAGAATATACCATTCAGATTTTATTTCCTCTTCCTTTCTTTCTTTTTTGCATATAATATGGCGAGAAAGCTCAGATAATGGATGACCTTTACAACTTATTTTGAAAGATTTATACCATCCAAAAGGCGCTCTTTTTACATTATAATCTTCTTTCAAATTTTCCTCTATATTTTTTAATATCTCAATTGCTTTTTCTGGAGAAGCAAGTTCGCTTGAAAGATGTGCATAAGGATAGAGCATTATATTTTTTGTATTAACCATAGAAGCAACTTCTCTTATTTCATTGCATGCCATCTCATAAGTTTCATCATCTTTTTCAACAGAAATAAAAGAAACAAGAACATTTTCCATTCTTTCATTTTTTTTCTCTATTTCTTCGGCTTTTTCAATTGCTTTTTCCTTTACCTCATATTCTATGAAGTCAGCGTGTATAAATAGAATTTTCATGAAGGTAAAAATTGAAGGATATAAAAATTTAAGCATAGCAAAATAAATAAATTATTTTACAATTATGAAATATGAAGATAGAAATTAAGATAGAGGGGGAAACCTTACAAGAGATAGTTGGAGAGATAAGAAAACTTCTTGAATCTAACAGAGAAGAAATAAAAAAATTGCTTGAAGTTTTGGCAGAGGAAGCAATATCTGTTTTAAATGATAAAAAAATCCTTGAGAAGGGGGCGGAGCTTTATATAAAATTAAATAAAGAGATAAATTTAAAATACATGGAAGAAAAGTGATATGATTATTATATGCGCTGCTGATTTTCACGGGAAAAAAGAAAGATATGAAAAATTTATTAAAGGAATAAAAGAAAATAAACCAGATATATGTATAATGGCTGGAGATTTAGGATATTTTGATGAGAGCGTTTTTAGCGAGATAAATTTGCCAATTTATGCTATTTATGGTAATACTGATTCAAATCTAAAATATGAAAAAATAAATTTTATTGATGGTAAAAATTTGAGAATAAATTCTCTAAAATTTTCTGGTATAGGAAGATTTTTTCCAGAAATAGAAGAAGTAGATATAATTGTAAGCCATTTTCCTCCTTATAAGACAAAAGATAAATCATTTTTTGGAGCGCATATAGGAGATAAAAAATTAAGAAAAATAATGGAAGAAAAGAAACCTTCATATATTATATGCGGGCATGTGCATGAAGATGCAGGATATGATAAATTTGGCGATACGATAGTTGTTAATTGTAGCATTGGAAAAGCTGGAGAATATACAATTATTGACGCTAATAAAGGAAAAATAATTATGGTTGGATATGATGCCTAACCTTTATTGCTTCCCCATTTGAGCTTTCTATCATTTCCTCTGAATTCATTTTTGCAACTCCAACAGCCCTTACTTCCTTTTCATGAAAAACAATTACTTCGTCTCCCACTCTTATTTTTTCATCCGCATCTAATATTCCGCATGCAAAAATGCTACCTTTCGGATAAAAATCTTCTATTTCAACCCAATAATTTTTTCCCATTTTTTTCCCTCCTTCAAGCGTTAAAGAAAAAAGACCTCTTTCAGGAACAAAAGAAGCAATTTGCTTATTTTCATAATATATCTTATATCTTGGAAAATTTCCTTTCACAAAGCAATTTTCCATAAATTTTTCAGGTTTCAAAAATTGAAAATAAAGCATTGAGAGAACATTTTCATAATCTCTCTTCTGCTTGCTGACATACTCAAAATCTTCACAAATTTTTAAAGTATCTGAAAGTTTTTTAAGAGAAACTGGTGAAGTTGGGTGGTCAATGCAAGTATTTAAAGCATCTAATTCAAAAATTGAAGAGATTGGATAAGGAAGATGATTTATTACAACATCATATTTGTTGTTATGAATAAATTTTTCAAAACATTTCTTTATTATATCAATTTCTTCTTTATCCCAGTAGCCGATTGTTGAAACATCATAGTGAGCGGATGGATATGTATATTCAAGCTCTCTGGGAACAATTGCAAGAGGAGATGTTATTATAACCTCATGTATAATATTTTTATTTTTAAAAGAGGAAATTATTTCTTTAAATTTTTTATGGGATTTTGATTTTGAATAGGGTTTTTTTGAAGAGCATGGAAGAAGCAACAATATGTTTGCGGATCTTGGTTTCCTGTAAACATTGCATATTCTTTCTCTAAATCTTAAAATATCGGGTCTATAGAGAGAGTAAGGTGATGCTATTATATTTTTTCCATTTATAGGATATCTTTTTTCCTGATAAGTATATTTTTCGATATCCATTATTCTTATTATTGATGCAAGATGTGTTGAAAAATGAATTTTTGATTCGACATATTCTCTTAAATTTCCATTTTTTATGCATTCCCTTACTTTTACTAATTCATTTTTCATTATCTCATAGTTATGAAAAAGTAAATCTTCAAAATTTTCTATACCTTTTCTACAATAAATGCATGAGCAAGGATATTCATTCATCTCTTTTAAATCGAATTCACCTTCAGAAGTAAAATATATTTTTTTTCTGCTTTTAAAAATTAAATCAACTGAGTCAAAAAGGTCAATTCCACAGTAAGCCAAAATTGCAAGGTTTAGAGGATTTGCTATTGCAGGAGCATATAAAATTTTATACCCTATTTTTTCCCTTATTTCAGTTAAGTATTCAACAAAATCTCTTGGATTGGAATAAGCCTCCTTTGAGTTAGCCATTATGTATATCTTATCTTCTTTTTCACCCATATTTTTAGATACAAAACTGAAAAAATCATTTCTACCTAAATAGCGAGGGAAATCACTTGACAAAAAATATGCATAAGATAAGGAAGGAGGTATGCAAAATTTACATTCTTCAGGATAAAAAAAACTCCCTCCTATTTTTATTTCTTCTCCTAGCTTAATTTCTGCAAATTCTGGGGCTTTTATTCTATCTGAAGAATACCACAATATGTTGGGAATTTTTATCTTTTTATTTTCTATTTCAAAATAGCCTAATCTTGTATTGCAACTCCTTGCAACAACTTCAACTTTCACATTCATTACTTTATTAAATTTTTATTTACCCAGTAATCTGGCTCTTCACCATCGAGAACTTTCAATATTTGCTCTGCACATATTATTCCAGCTCTAACCTGCCCTTCTTCAGTAGATGCTCCTATATGGGGGGTAAAAATTGCGTTCTCAAGCTCAAAAAGGGGCGAAGCGTCGGGCGGCTCCTTTTCATATACATCAATAGCGGCGCCAGCAATTCTTTTTTCTTTGAGCATTTTATATAGGGCATTTTCATCCACAATTCCTCCTCTTGAACAATTTATAAGATAAGCGCTTTTTTTCATAAGGGAAAGCAGTCTTTCATTTATCATATGGTGCGTTTCTTTTGTTTTTGGAATATGAATTGAGACAAAATCTGATTCCTTGAAAATTTCTTCAATGCTCTTCAATTTTGCTCCCATTTTTTTTGCTTTTTCCTCGGTACAATTTGGACTATATACAAGAACATTCATGCCCAGCGAATTTGCAATTTTTGCAACTTCCTGAGCAATGTTTCCAGATCCAATTAAGCCAAGAGTTTTTCCCTGTAACTCTATTCCTTCCATTTCCTTTTTTGCCCATATTCCTTTTCTCATTTTTGCATCCCCATAGCAGATTTTTCTTGCAAGAGCAAACATAAAAGCAATCGTAAGTTCCGCCACCGAGCGAGTTGTTCCTGTTGGTGAGTTAACAACAATTATTCCTTTCTCTGAAGCAGCCTCTACATCTATATTATCAACTCCTATGCCAGCTCTCCCTATAACTTTTAATTTTTTTGCATTTTCTATAATTTCTTTTGTAACTTTTGTTGCGCTTCTAACCATTAAAGCATCATATTTTCCTATTTCTTTGGCAAGCTCCTCTCCTTTAAGCTCTTTAAAATCCACTTCATGCTTTTCTTTTAATTTTTCAATTGCTTCTTTCGCAATTTTGTCAGTAACAAGTATTTTCATTTTTTCACCTTTTACTAATCTAAAATTTCTTTAAATTTTTTACTATCCCTAAATTTGTTCCATCTAAAAGATAAACATAAGAGTTTTCTATATCAGCAATTTTTGAAATAACTCCCTCAGGCTCTTCATTTATAGCACTCCCTCCGCATAGAGGATTGAAGAAAGGCATTATTACAAAATTCATTTTTTTATTCCATTTTTTGTATTTCTTCAGATTTTTATTTACTTTTCCTCTCACCCAACAAGGTTTTAGGTAGTAACCATGGTTATTTTTTATTTTAAGCGAAGGATGGAGATGAGCAAACACAATAATTTTTCCATTCATTATTTCTTCAGATGGCCATGCATGTCCGTGAGCAAATGATATATTTCCCATTTTAAAACCTCTTGCATTGTATATATTTGCTTTTTTACTCCTCAAAAAAACATCATGATTTCCTTTTACTATTATTAAATCCGCGTTTTTACTTAATCTATTTATAAAAAAATTAACTTCCTTTCTTTCTTTTTCCATAAAATATTTGTTCTCAGCACCAGATATTACATGTTTTAAATCTCCGACGATTATTATTTTATCTGCCCTATACTCTTCAATTAAAAACTCAATTTTCTCCAACATATTTGATGTCTGAAGAGGGATATTTATCCCTTGAGCATGATATTCAAACTCTATTCCTATATGCAAGTCTGCTACAACAATTGCTTTTTCTTTTTTTATGTACAAAGCCCTTTCATTTGGTATGGGAGATATCATTTTAGCCCCATCAAATAATATTTTAGGAAAGGAGATAAAGTAATATTCATAAGAAAAGGAAGAAAAATTATTCCTAATATAAAAATCATTAAGAAGCCGATAGAGCGAGCGATTGCTCTGCCAATATTAACTATTCCAAAAAATTCAAAGAAAGAAGATATCGCAATTCTTATTGGGAAACCAATCATTGCAAAAGAAAAAAGATAAAGGATTAAAGAAAAAGAGAATTTTAAAAAATTCTTAAGATCGAAAATATTTAGTCCAACGATTCTTTTAATTTCGCAGTTCCATAGAAATATTGAGATGCAAAAAAAGAAAATAGAGGAAACTATAGAAAATCCCAGATAATTTTTATCCTTTTCAATTTGTTCTCTCTTAAAAAATAAGGAAGGTATAAATATTATTACACTAGCTATCCAGATATAGATAAGCCATTTATAACTGAATTTTTCATAAAATTTATTATCTATAAAAATAATTTTTGCTTCACCATAAAATTTCTTTTCCTCATTTTTATATTCTCCAATGCCAGTAAAAGCAATAAAAGAAAAATTTTTCTCCTTGTCTATAAAAAATCTGCCATTTTTTGAAAAAACAAAATTTTTTAATTTAAAAGGTAAGGAAGAATTTATTTCTATCTCATTTTCACTTTCATTTAAGTAAATTATTCCATATGGATAAATAAAAATATTTCCTTCTATTTTACCGTCGATAGTTTCATAAAATTTTTTTTCTTTATTGGAAATAATGCAATTTTTTCCATGAAAATAGGTTTCATTTGTAGCCAATGAATCTGAAATAGCTAGTATTTTACAATTAAAGGATATGTTTCCTTCAATATAAATCTCCTCTCCTTTATTTTCTATCTCATTATAGAGAATTGAAAAATTTTTTGAATATATCCTATTTACCTCTCCTCTTATATCTCCAAAAAGTATCATTTCTCCTTCTATTTCAATTTTTGTAGATGGAGCAATTTTTATTCCCTCCGGAAAAATTTTTATGAAAATGAAAAAAGAGATTAAAAATAAAAAAATTGAGAGAAATGTTATTGCTCCTTTGCCCATAAAAATATATGTATGATTATAAATAAATTTAACTCTGGTAGGATTCTCCACACATTTCGTGATATTTATAAACATGTTTTCATTTTCTATTTGAGGGGATGGAAAATGAAATGCCCATATTGTGGATGTGAGGATATTGTAAAGGCAGGTAA
>JAWAYL010000018.1:0-20930 GCA_038818725.1 Thermoplasmatota archaeon
GCTGGTAGCGTTGTATCTGATAGAATAATTGTATGGATTTTTAATCCTTGAAGGCCCAATGAAATAACAACCTTCTCCTATCCCAAACCCTACTTCAGTAACTCCTTATCCAGTTATTCCCAGAAATAATCTGATGTTGGATACCATATCGCTTGATGAAAATACTTATGGCACTGCAACATCTCTCAAAGAAAATCTAGAAAGATATAAGAAAATACCTGTAGAGCATTATTTTTCGAAAAATTCGCTAAAAATAGTGCAAAACGCATTCTATTTATACCATTTTTATATAATATCGTGGAAAAATTAGAAAAATTGAAAGAAAAAATAAATGCAATTATACTTGCTCATAACTACCAACTTCCAGAAATTCAAGATATTGCTGATTTTATCGGTGATTCTCTTGCTCTCGCAATGAAGGCAAAAGAAACAGATGCAGATGTAATAATTTTTTGCGGGGTCGATTTCATGGCTGAAACAGCAAAAATACTTAATCCAGAAAAAATTGTTATTCATCCCGATAAGGAAGCAATATGTCCTATGGCAAAAATGGTTGATGTTGAATCATTATTAAAGAAAAAAGAGGAATATGAGTATGAAATTGTTTCATATGTAAATACTCCAGCAGAAGTAAAAGCAATAAGCGATGTATGTTGCACTTCTTCAAACGCAGTAAAAGTTGTAAGCAAAATGAGAAACGGCGTAATATTTACTCCAGATGAAAATTTAGGAAAATATGTGAAAAGATTTGTTAAAGATAAGGAGATATATCTCTGGCCGGGCTTCTGCCAGACGCATGTAAATATTAGGAAAGAGGATATATTAAAAATTAAAAGAGAGCATCCAATGGCGGAGATAATTGTTCATCCTGAATGCAGTGAAGATGTTATTGATATTGCGGATAAAGTTGCTTCTACAGAAGGAATGATAAAATATGCAAGGGAAAGTAAATCAAAAGAATTTATAGTTGGAACTGAAAAAGAGTTATGCTATAGAATGAAGAAAGAAATGCCTGAAAAGAATTTTTATTATTTAGAAAAAGCAATATGTCCAAATATGAAAAAAATAACTCTTGAGAAAGTTATAAAAAGTATGGAAAAAATGGAGCCTGAAATAATATTATCTGATGAAATAATTGAAAATGCAAGAAAGCCACTTCAAAAAATGGTTGAAATAGGGAGAGGAGATTGAATAGATGGTAATTAAAAAAGGTTTGATATTATCCAGGATTTTAGAAGCTATACTCCTCGCCATAGGAATTTTCAGCATATATAAAGGTTATTTTACTCAATCTTTTGCATGCTTTATTGCTCTTTTTTTATCTCTTTTGCCAACAATAATAAAAAGGAATATGAAAATTTCACTTCCTTGGATATTTGAATTTCTTATTGTGTTTTCTGTTTCATTGCATATATGGGGTGGGGCGATTGGGCTTTACTCCTTGCCATTTTATGATAAATTTGTCCATTTTGTTGTTTCCGCTATCATTTCCTTCTTTGCCCTCATTGTAGTTTATATTTTAACTGTTTTTTCTCCTCGCTTATTTATGGATTCTGCAACAATGGTCTTCTTTATTGTTATTTTCAGCATTGCAATAGGAGGAATATGGGAAATTGCTGAATTTTTTTATGATAAAGTTTTTTTTGGCTATCCTGCTTCGCAAATAAGTTTGGATAATACAATGGGCGATTTAATTGCTGATCTTATTGCTGGAATATTTGTTGCGATATTTGGAACAATGGCAATAAAAAGAGGTGAATTTAAGAATATTCTTGGTGTTGTAAATAAAAACAGGGGAAAATTTATTTATACAAGGAATAAAGCAATAAAAGCTTTAGAGGAGGCAATTGAAAAAGAAAAGGTAGATAAAAAGGTTTTGCCAATAGTAGAAAAAATAAATAGTAAGAAAGATTTTTTTACAACGAGCAGTTGTTCTGGTAGAATAGCAATTATAGAAGTTCCATATTTTGGAAGAAAGAAAAATGCAAGATTTCTTGGAAAGTGGCATGATAAAATTGATGAAAAGGAATTAAAGGAAGCAATTAAAAAAGCAAAAAAGGGAGAGATATGGTTTTTAGTTCAATCTCCTGTTTTTCATATTTCAACGATTTCAATGGAAAATGCTAAAAAAATATTGAGTATAGCAAATAATAGTGGATTTAAATACTCTTCAATAAAAAACTTCGATGGAAGATTTATTGTAGAATTACTCAGCAGTGAGAGAATAGATACTCCAATTGGGAAGGATGGAAAAATATTTGTAAGCGATGAATATCTTGAGATATTAAGGAGCATAGCAAATCATATGATCGAAGTTATGGATGAAAAATTGAGAAGGCTTGAAAAAAATATTGAAAGCTTGTAAAATTATTTAAAAAGTTAATAAATTATGGTTATGACGCGTTACTTAGCAACTCTTTCATTCTTGATTCTTATAATTCCAAACAATATTTTAGAAGAAAAGGAAATAAAGGTTGCGATATATTTTTCAGGAGTAAAAAGATATGCGGAAGAAATTAAAGATGCAATTGAATATAGCTGGAGCGAAAATGGTAAAAAATATAAAATTTCCTCGCAAATAATAGGAAGAGAAGATATTTTAAATGGTAAGCTCTCGCAATATGATGTTTTTGTTATTCCTGGCTCCGCCCGCCCCTATCTGGATGCAATTGATGCAAGATGGAGAAATGAAGTAAAAAAATTTGTTGAGGAAGGAGGAGGTTATGTAGGAATATGTGGGGGGGCAAATCTTGCAAGCGTGGGATTTGATGGAGCTGATATTAATAATTTTCTTAATCCATTTTTACTAAGGATAGCGAATGTTTATGTTAATGATGAACAATATGAGGAATGGCAATATTTGTGGCGCTCTAACTGGAGATATGGAGGCATACCCTTAAAAGTTTATATAAATTTCAGCGATAATCCTATATTCAGCGGATTTTATGGCACCGAAAGAAGCATAAGATACTGGGGAGGGCCAGGAATGAGAGAGGCAAATTTTAAAGATGAAAAATTTGGGGAAATAGTTCCTCTTGCTACATTTGCTGAAGAGCCAATGGAAGTGGCTCCATTGCATTACTGGCTCTGGAAAGGAGAATGGATTCCTTATAAAAATATAACTACTGATATAAAGGGCCAATATGCTGCAATTGCAACAACATATGGAAAGGGAAAGGTTGTTTTATTCAGTCCTCACCCTGAAAGAGAGACATTTTTTGATGGATATGTTGAAGAATTTCCAGTAAGAGAAAATCTTTCTCCCTTTACCTGGTTTATCTATAACTGGGTAAGCAATAATTCTAGTGGAATAAGTTATAACTGGTGGATTTTAAGAAGAGCAATTGCTTGGGCTGGAAATTTAGAAGTTCCACCAGCAAGTGAGACAGCAATTTTTATAGAAGAGCCAAGATATGGAATTTATTTTAATGGAAGAAAAATAATTTACAGCCAGAATACTGTTATAATTGGCTATTCAAACATATTTTGTCATTCAGTAAATACTTCTGAAAATACAATTTATCTTGATGATGAAATTATTTATAAAGGCAGCGGAGATATTTACTTAAAGTTCGATTTTTCAGCTGGATTTCATAAACTAAAAGCTATAGGAAAAAATGAAAAAGAAGAAGTAAGAAATGAAGTTTTGATTTTGGGAGGATAAATGCGGATCCAGGGAGGGTTAAAAGTGCACCATTACCTACTTGGACTTATCCGCAATTATAATAAATTTTATCAATGCGTTGAAAGATATAAGGAGTCGTTCTTTCAAATCTTGCCCAAAATAGGTTATACACTCTAACAAAATTTTGGTAAATATATCATTCATTTCGAGTTAACAGCAGAGTTGTAAGAGCAAAATTATTTTATTTCGAAGATATTAATATCATGAAACTCTGTATTGATGAAAAAAATATTAGCATAGAAGATGTTGTTAATGTGGCAAGAAAAAGATATAAAGTTGAAATAGGTAAAGAAGTAAAGAAAAAAATAGAAAATGGAAGAAAAAATTTATTGAATATAATTTCAGAAGGTAAAGCAATATATGGAATAAATACTGGTTTTGGTGAGCTTGAAAATATAAGGATAAGCAAGGAAAAGATTAAAAAATTGCAAAAGAATTTAATAAGAAGCCATTCATGTGGCACAGGTGATGCGCTTGATGAAGAAATCGTAAGAGCTATAATTTTTCTTCGCCTTGTATCGCTTTCAAAAGGTTATTCTGGTATAAGATATGAAATAGTTGAAAAACTTGCTGAAATGCTGAATAAAAATTTTTATCCATATATTCCATCGCAGGGCTCGGTGGGGGCTAGCGGAGATTTAGTACCATTGGCTCACCTTGCTCTTGCAATGATGGGTGAAGGATATGCTTTTTTAAATGGAAAGATGAGGAGAAGCGATGAAGTTTTAAAGAAGCTATCTATAGAAAAGATTGAATTGGCTGAAAAGGAAGGAATTGCTTTAATAAATGGAACACAATTTATGAGCGCAATTGCATGCCTTGCTTTGCATGACGCAGATATTTTGCTTAAAAATGCCCAGATTGCAGGAACAATGAGTTTGGAAGCACTGAAGGGAACAGATCAGGCTTTTAGAGAAGAGATAAGTAAATTGCGCCCTTATAAAGGACAAATTGCGATAGCAAAAAATCTATGGAAGCTCACGAGAGGGAGTGAAATAATTGCCTCTCATAAAAATTGTGAAAAAGTTCAGGACGCATACACTCTTAGATGTATGCCACAAGTATTTGGAGCAATTCATGAATATTTAAATTTTTTGAGGAAAATAATCGAAATAGAAATAAATTCAGTTACAGATAACCCTCTTATATTCGAAAATTTTGCCCTCTCTGGCGGAAATTTTCATGGTGAGCCTGTCGCAATTTCACTTGATTTGCTTAATATATTGCTCACAAAAATTGGAAATTTTTCTGAAAGAAGAATATTTCGCTTATTAGATGAAAAATTATCTGGCTTACCCGCTTTTTTAATAAAAGAGCCTGGAATAAATTCTGGTATGATGATTCTTCAATATGTTGCTGCTTCTCTTGCAAGCGAAAATAAGAGCATGGCTTATCCCGCAAGCGTTGATAACATCCCTACTTCTGCAAATCAAGAGGATTATCAGTCGATGGGAAGCATAGGAGCAAGGAAATGCATACAAATAATTAAAAATACAAGAAAAATAATAGCTATTGAATATATAATTGCGTCTCAAGCCCTCGATTTTTTTGAATTAAAGCCATCGCTCGCAAGCAGCAAGGCAAAAGAAATTATAAGAAAATATGTTAAAGAGCTTAAAGAAGATAGAGCAATGTATGAGGATATAGAAAAAATTGAAAAAGTAGTTCATAGCGGAGAAATTGTAAAAGAAGTTGAAAAAATAGTTGGGGAAATGGAATAACTTTAAAGATAAGATAAATGCTAATAAATAACCTTTTTAAATCCTTCTCCTTTTTTATTATGCTTGTTAATGCTGACTTTCATATTCATTCATCCTTTTCTGGCGGAACATCCGAAAAAATTGATTTAAAAAATCTTGCAAAAGGAGCTAAAAAGAAGGGATTACATATTCTTGGTACTGGCGATTGCCTTCATGAAAAATGGCAAAAAGAAATAATAAAATATTATAAAAATGAAAAAATAGAAGTAGATGGCATAAATTTCATATTAACTTGTGAAATCGAGGATAAAAACAGGGTTCATCATCTTCTTCTTTTTCCAGATTTTGGCTCAGTTGAACAATTCAAAGAGAGAATAAAAAATTATATAAAAGATGAGCTCACTGGCAGACCAAAAATTTTTGTTGATGGCAAGCAATTAATTGATTTATCTTCGGAAGCAAACGCTTTAATCGGTCCAGCTCATGCTTTTACTCCTTATACCTCTCTTTATGCATATTTTAATTCAGTGATTGAATACTATGGAAAAAAGCCCTCTTTTGTTGAACTTGGGCTTAGTGCTGATTCAAGCTATGCGGATCGAATAAAAGAGTTAAATTCTTTGCCATTTTTAACAAATTCAGATGCCCATTCTTCTTCACCTCATCGATTAGGAAGAGAATTCAATAGAATTGAAATAAAGGAATTTAGCTGGGATGAAATAAAAAATGCTATCTTAAAAAATAAAATAGTTATTAATGCTGGCTATCCTCCAGAAAAAGGTAAGTATAATCGCACCGCTTGTTGCTCGTGCTATAGAATTTATGAAAAAATTGAGGCGGAAAAAAAGAGTTGGAAATGCAGATGCGGTGGAAAAATAAAGAAAGGTGTAAAGGATAGGGTTGATGAGCTTGCTGACTATGATAAGCCAAATCATCCCGAAAATAGAGCCAAATATATTCATATCATCCCCTTAATAGAAATAATTGCAACTTCACTTCATATAAGCCCATATTCATCTCTTGCCCTTAAAAGATGGGAAGAACTTCTATGTTTTGGAAACGAAATAAATTTATTGCTGGATGTGGGGCTAGATGAACTAAGAAAAAAATCTCCTCAAGCAATCGTTGATGCAATTATCGCTTTTAGGGAAGGAAAAATTAAAATAATTCCTGGGGGCGGCGGAAAATATGGAGAGGTGATAGTATGATATGTGGAATAGATGAGGCAGGGCGTGGTCCAGTAATAGGCCCAATGGTTGTTGCGGGCGTGTGGATTGAGGAAAAGGATGAGGAGGAGCTTTTGAAGGCGGGTGTGAAAGATTCGAAAAAGCTTTCGCCAGGCAGGAGAGAAGAAATTGCTTCCTATATAAGAAATAATTTTTTGCATGAGGTTATTGTGATAGAGGCAAGAGATATAGATGATTTAAGGAAAACAATGACAATTAATGAGCTCGAAGCTTATATTTTTGCAAAGGTTGCGAATAAAAATTTTGCAAGAATTTATTTTATAGATTCTGCCGGAAATAATAGCAAGAAATTTGGAGAAATGGTGAAAAAGAATTTGAAATATGGTGAAGTTGTTTGTGAGCATAAAGCAGATGAAAAATATCCAGTTGTAAGCGCTGCTTCAATAATTGCAAAAGTAGAAAGAGATAGGCAGATTAAAAAAATTTCTGAAGAGCTTGAAAAAATAATTAATAAGCCTCTCGGAAGTGGTTATCCAAGTGATAATACAACTATAGAATTTATAAGAGAATGGCTTGAAAAATTCAATGAATTTCCTCCTTATACAAGAAAAAGCTGGAAAACCCTTGAAAGAATAAAGCAAAGGAAGTTATTGTAAAATTGAAAAAGGTAAGGTTTTATTTATAATATTCTTTTTTCATCATGGAAAATGAAGTAATTTCATGCATAAAAGAAAGGAGGAGTATAAGGAATTATTCTTCTAGGCCTTTGTCAAAAGAAATAATTGAAGAAATTATAAATGCTGGAAAATATGCTCCTTCTGCAGAAAACAGGCAGCCATGGAGATTTATAGTTATTACAAATAGAGATTTTATAAAAAAACTATCAGAAGAAGTGAAAAAGCAAATAGCAATCATAATTAAGAATAGAAGAAAATGGAGAAAAAAATATAAGGAACTAAATGACGAAAGAACAATTATATTTCTTTCTGCAATCGCAAACTCGAAAATAGATTCAATTTTCTTTGATGCACCCACTGTAGTATTTATAGTTACAGATGAAAAAATGTTTAATGATGAGTCATGCGCTTGCTGCGCCCAGAATATGATGCTTGCTGCATGGAGTATGGGCATAGGGAGTTGCTGGATAGGTTTTGCAAAATTTCTTGAGATGAACAAAGATGTCATGGAAGAGATTGGTATGCCATCTGGCTACCATATTTCTGCTTGCTTAACATTTGGTTATCCAGAAAAAATCCCTCAAGCGAGTATAAGAAATCCAATGGCAGATATAATAAAATGGATTGATTAAATCATTTCCTTAGCAACTCTTGCAATATTTTCAGCAGTTAGTCCATATTTTTCAAGTAGCTCATTTGCTTCTCCACTTTCACCAAAAACATCATTTATTCCTATTCTTTTCATCAGAACAGGTTTATCTATTTCCATTGCAACAGCATCTCCAAGTCCACCAATTATTGTATGTTCCTCACAAGTTATTATTTTTCCTGTTTCACATGCTTTTTCAACAATTTTTTTATCAATTGGCTTTACCGTTGGCATATGCACAACCATTGCATCTACTCCTTCTTTTTTCAAAGCCTCGCCTGCTTTTATTGCTTCCGCAGTCATTGTGCCAGTTGCTATTATTGCAACATCACTTCCATCTTTCAAAATATATCCTTTTCCTATCTTAAATTCTCCATGTTTTTCAAATATAACAGGGGCATCAGCTCTTCCAATGCGAACATAACATGGTCCATAATAGTTTGCAATCTCAGGAACAACATCTTCCATTTCAGTAGCATCTGCTGGAGCAATAACAGTCATATTTGGCAGGGCTCTCATTAAAGCTATGTCTTCAAGCATCTGATGACTTGCGCCATCTC
Organism: Thermoplasmatota archaeon; assembly: GCA_038818725.1. Taxonomy (GTDB): domain Archaea; phylum Thermoplasmatota; class E2; order UBA202; family JdFR-43; genus JACIWB01. The sequence goes on from JAWAYL010000018.1 coordinate 8,459, forward strand.
CTCCGACAGATACGCCTGCATGTGTTGCTACGATTTTTACATTTAGACAAGGATATGCTATTGATTGGCGAATTGCATCGTAGCAACGACCTGTTGCAAAAACTGCAAATGTGGAGGCAAAAACTATTTTTCCACATGTAGCTAAGCCAGCTGCTATTCCCATCATATTTGCCTCCGCTATGCCAACGTCAAAGAAGCGATCCGGAAAAACAGTTCCAAATCTTTTTGTTTTTGTTGAAAGAGCTAAATCTGCATCAAGCACAATTACATCCTTATTTTTATATCCTAATTCAATTAATGCAGAGCTATATGCATCTCTTAAATTTCTCATCTCTTTAAACATCTAACTCACGCTCCTCTTGCTCGAGCTCGCTCATCGCCTTTATATACTGCTCATGTGAAGGTGCTTTCCCATGAAATGATAATGTTCCCTCCATAAATGAGACGCCTTTCCCTTTTATTGTATTTGCTATTATTATTGTGGGCTTACTATTTTTCTTTATGTTGTGAAATGTATCTAAAATTTCTTCAATATTATGTCCATCTATTTCAATTACATTCCATCCAAAGGCACGCCATCTCCATGCAATTGGCTCAATATGCATTATTTCTTCTGTTGGACCATCTATTTGCAAACCATTTCTATCAAGAATAGCAATTAAATTATCAAGCTTGAAATGAGAAGCCGAGTTTGCTGCTTCCCATATCTCTCCTTCTTGCACTTCTCCATCGCCAAGGATAACAAAAACCCTGTAATCTTTTTTATCAATTTTTCCAGCGAGAGCCATACCAACTGCGACACTTAATCCATGTCCAAGTGAGCCAGTTGAAATATCAACTCCTGGCACTTTACGCATGCATGGATGTCCTTGAAGAAAATGTCCTGTTTTTCGAAGATTCTTCAATTCTTCAACAGGAAAATAGCCACACATAGCAAGAGCAGCATATAGAGCAGGACATGCATGCCCTTTTGAAAGAACTAATCTGTCTCTATCCTCCCATCTGGGATTTTTTGGGTCATGTCTCATTTCGTGAAAATAAAGACAAGCGATTATATCGGCAATTGATAGGCTACCGCCAGGATGCCCTGAGCCGGCCCTGTAAATTGATTCTATAACCCACTTTCTTATCTGTAAAGCAATTTTTTTTAACTCCTTAACTATTTTTTCGTCGTGCATTTGATAGGAAATAAATTACACATATTTATTTATGATGATTGAATTACTTTTATGAGCTTGCTTATAAAGAATATAGGGGAAATTTTTGATGGCTATGGCATAAGAAAAGAGAAATATATTTATATTGAAGATGGAAAGATAAAAAGTATAGGAGAGAAAAGAAAAGCTGATGAAGTGATAGATGCTTGCAAAAATTTTGTTATGCCAGGATTTGTTGATTGCCATACTCATGCAGTTTTTTCTGGCTATAGAGATTTTGAAGTGGATTGGAAAATAGAAGGAGCAAGCTATAAAGAAATTGCAGGCAGAGGAGGAGGGATAATTTATACAGTAAAAGAAACAAGAAAAGCAAACAAGGAAAAAATTAAAAAAGAAACAGAGAAAAGAATAGAAGAAATGCTTAGCCACGGGACAACAACAGTTGAAATTAAAAGTGGATATGGTCTAGATTTGAAAAATGAAGTAAAGTTGCTTCAAGTAATAAATGAAATAGATAAAGTTGATGTAATTCCAACATTTCTGGCACATGCAATACCAGAAGAAGAAAATGAAAATGATTACGTAGATTATATCATAAATGAAATTATTCCTTATATAGGGGAGAGAAAAATGGCAAAATTCTGTGATGTTTTTTGCGAAAAAGGCTATTTTAGCGTTGATTCATCTAAAAAGATATTGTTGGCTGGCAAAAAATACGGGATGATGCCAAAAATTCATGCAGATGAATTTTCATGCATTGGTTGCAGTAAGCTTGCGGCTGAAATTAAAGCTGTTTCAGCTGATCATCTATTGAAAGCAAGGTTAAGTGATCTAAAATTGATGGCAAAAGCAAAAGTTGTTGCTGTTCTTCTGCCGGCTGTTCCATTTCTTCTTGGAGAAGAATTTCCTCCTTATGAAAATATGAAAAAAGCTGGCATTGATATTGCAATTGCAACTGATTTGAATCCAAATTGCTATATTGCGAATATGCAACTAGCTATTCAGATTGCCTGCTATAAGATGAAAATAAAAGTTGTTGATGCTTTAAAATATGCTACCATAAATTCAGCAAAAGCATTAAAAATAGATAAGCAAGTAGGAAGTATAGAAAAAGATAAAAAAGCAGATTTAATAATTACTAATATTCCTTCTCATTCATTTATTGCTTATAAGTTAGGATTAAATATTGTTGAGAAAGTAATAAAAAATGGAGAAATAGTATATGAGAAATAATTATGTTTCAAATTTTTTCAATATTTCCTCTATCTTTTCTTCTAGTTCCTTGCTTTTCATAAATAATATAACATCTTCTCTCATCCTTTCAAGCATTCTTCTGATTGCATCCTGCTTCTTTTTAATTGGAATTAAGCCAGATGGGTAGTCAAATTCAAAAATTTTGTCACTTATTTCCTCTATTATTTCAAGCAATTTTTCTACTTCCTCTATATTCTTCTCTCTTAGCATATAAAATTCCTTTCTTTTAAGCTCTCCCACGGCATCTGCAAGCCCCATTAAATAAGCTGAGCAACTAACATTTATTTCATCTGGAAAAGGAAAATTTCTATTTTCAACAATTGAAAGAAATATCTCCGCCTCCGCCAGCTCCTGCATTGCATCCTCTATATATCTGGAAGAGATTATATCTGGGTGCTCTTTTGCTGAATCTTTTATTTCTTTTAATATTTTTTTTGCCTCTTCAAGATGTTTTTTTGCCTCTTCAATTGCTCCATAATGTATTTTTTTAATGCTTTTCCTACTATTCCTTATTATATCTCTGCAAAGTTTTAACGCTTTTTCTCTTAAATCATCTTTTTCATTCAGTTTTTTCTCTATAAAACTTGCTACTTCTTCAAGGTTTTTCATAAAGTAAAAATATGAGATATTATTAAATTTATTTGCTTATTAAAATGGGTGTCAACAAAAGAAATCAGTTAAATTTTTAAATAAAAATTTCATAACACCAATGAAAGAAAAGATATCAGATGCTATCGCTGATTTAATTTCTTCTGCTGTAATTGACTTGCCTTCAGATGTTGAAAAAGCGTTAAGGGAAGCAATGGAAAAAGAAGATGAAATCGGAAAAGCCCAACTTAAAGCAATTCTTGAAAATGTTGAAATAGCTAGAAAGCAAAAAAAGCCAATTTGTCAAGATACAGGAACACAAACTTTTTTTGTAAAATTAGGAAACGATTTTCCATATCGTAACATAATTGAGGAAGCAATTATTGAGGGAGTAAGAAAAGCAACAAAAGCTACACCTCTTCGCCCAAATGCAGTTGATCCAATAACAGGAGAAAATAGTGGCGATAATACTGGAAATTTTGTCCCTCCAATACATTTGGAAATATTTGAAGGAGATGATTGTTTCATCACTGCAATGCCAAAAGGGGGTGGTTCAGAAAATGCTTCCATTGTAAAAATGCTTCCTCCCGGAGTTGGTATTAAAGGAGTGAAAAAATTTGTGCTTGAATGGATTGTTTCGCTGGGAGGCGATCCATGTCCGCCAATTACTGTTGGAGTGGGGATTGGAGGGAGTGCAAATGTTGCTATGGATTTGGCAAAAAAGGCGCTGATAAGAAAAATAGGGGAAAGGAATAAGAATAAAGAAATTGCAAAAATTGAAGAGGAGCTTATAGAAGCAATAAATTCTACAGGTATAGGAACAATGGGGCTGGGAGGAAAAACAACAGTGCTTGATGTGCATGTTGAAGTTGCCCATCGTCATCCTGCATCGCTACCTGTTGCTATAGCCGTTCAATGCTGGGCAAATAGAAGAAAAAGCATTAAAATTGATAGGGAGGGAAGAATATGGAATATAGATTAAATTTACCAGTTGATGAGAGGGATATTTTAAAGATAAAAGCAGGGGATGTTATTTATTTAAATGGCACAGTTGTAACTGCAAGAGACGAGGCACATAAGAAAGCAATAGAAATGTTCGATAAAAAAGAAAAATTGCCTGTTGATTTTTCAAAAGTAGCGGTTTATCATTGCGGACCAATTGTAAAAAAAGAAAAAGCTGAATGGGTTGCCATTGCAGCGGGTCCAACAACAAGCAGGAGAATGGAATTATTTGAATATGATTTTATAAAGAGGTTCGGGACAAGAATAATAGTTGGTAAAGGAGGAATGGGAGAAAAAACAAGCAGGGCATGCAAGGAATTTAAAGCAATATACGCCGCCTTTACTGGCGGCGCAGCCGTTTTGGCTGCAAATGCAATTAAAAAAGTAAAGGATGTTTTCTGGCTTGAGCTCGGTATGCCTGAAGCATTATGGGTTTTTGAAGTAGAAAATTTTGGTCCTCTTGTGGTTACAATAGATGCTCACGGAAGAAATATAACTGAAGAGGTAAAGGAAAAAGCTCAGGAAATAGTGAAAAAAATTGAATTCAGAGAATAATTATAGTTTGCTTGCGAAATCTTCAACTTTATTTTTCCACCCTTCTATTAAGCCATTTCCTGTAGATGCACCTTTACCAACTTTAAAGTCTATTTCAGCTATTTTTACCATCTTCTTTCTTGAGAGAATTTTTTCCATTTTGTGAAGACAGCTTCTTTTCATGGCATGAGTATTAATTATTGCATATTTTTTCCCTTCCATACCTTCGAGCTTTTTCATCAATTTTCTCATGTTTCTCTGGATGTTAAAAATTTCAGTAGGAGCAGAAAATATATGTAAATCTGCTTCAGGCATTGAAGAAGGATTTACCTCGTTGGTTTTAAAAACCTTTACTTCTCCCTTATTACTTAATTTTTCTGCGAGATAATTAACGATTTTCCTGCCATTTCCATATCTTGACCAATAAACTATTACATATTTCATTTAAATCTAAAAAAGAAAATTTTATAAAAATATTTGGGTTTAAAGTTGGTGAAAATATATGATGGGGATAGTTATATTATATAAATTGAAAACACCAATGAGTGAGGAAGAGGTTAAGAAAGCGAGAGATGAATGGAATAAATTTAAAAAATCGATCCCAAAAGATGTTAAATTGATAGGAGAGTATGCTCATGCATGGGGAACATCCTATAACGGCTTCATGCTCATGGAAGCAGAAAGTTTCGATGCCTTTCAAAATTTCTGGGAAAAGTTCAGAAATGTTACAAGATGGTATGCAATAGAGACACACACTATATTTGGAGAGAAGGAATAAGACTATAGCAGATCTATTGCTCCTATTTCAGTTAAGTCAGATATACTATTTGATTTTATCATTGCATTTGAAATCGTGTATAAAACATTTTCAATGTATAGAGAGCGAGCGATTCTATAATTGTAATCAAATAAGCTTGATGAAATTGATAAAACAAACTCATCTAATTTTTCATCTCCTCCTACTAAATCTATTTCAATATCTGTATATCCATTTTCTTTTACCTTGAATAAATAGCGATATGTGGTAATATTTCCGGAATTTTCTTGGTCTTTTTCAATTAATTCAACTATATCATATTTGTCAATTATCCATTTTTTATCTTTTTCGCATTTTAGATTTATTTCAATTTTATCTCCTGGTTTAACATCCAAATAGTAGCGATTATTCTTTTCGTTGTTTGTGTAGTTATATATGTATGTTTTTTCACTAATTTTCTCATGAGATATTTTTCCCTTATAAGAAATTTCATTTTCAATATTAAATACATAAACTCCAGCAAAATCTTGCATTTCTACAGGAATAACGAGCATATTTTTTGATTTACTTAAAAGAAATGCATGATGTTCCCAAGTTGCCTCAGAATATGCTCCTTCTATTACATACTTCGATACCTCTTTTGGCTCTGAAAAATTGGATACATCAAATAAAGCAACTTTTAACCCTGTTCTTCTGCCATGCTCATCTGCTTCAAACCCTACGCCTATTATATGGTTTTCATCATACACATGCAGATATTCAGATGCTCCACTAACTTTCAAATTTCCAAGCTCTTTTGGCGCAAGAGGATTGCTTAAATCTATTACAAAAAGAGGATCAATCTGGCGAAATGTCACAAGATAAAGCATGTTTGCTACAAATCTTGCTGAATAAACTTGTTCGCCCTCCGCCAGCCCCTCGAGCGAGCCAACAATTTTCATATTTTCATCGAGCACATAAACATTATTCTTTGATTCTGAAAAGCTATTATTCCACCATTCTGCCCGCTTCGTGGTCACTATCCTGAAATAGCCATTATATTCATCCATTGAAAATTGGTTTAAAACATGTCCTACAACACTTCCACTTGCCTCAAGCTCTATATCTATTCCATTTATTCTGAATCTGTATATTTTTGTTTCTTGGGATGGCTTATTTCCTTCTATCCATACATACCAATAATTTGTTGATGTAAGATAAATGTTTGAATAGGAAACATAAATTGTGCTTGAATCACCTAAAAGAAAAACTTTCTCCTTGCTTTCCTTACTTGATATATTAACCGCTGATATAATTGTATAGCCATAAAAACTTTGAGGAGCATCTATATATTCTATTTCATTTGGAGGAATTTCATATGAGTTTCCATTTTTCTCTATTATTGGTAGGGAAATTTTATCATAATAATATATCAATTGATTAGAAATAATATAGATTGTTTCATTTATCATTCTTGAATTTGAATAAAAACCACTTATGGTGTAAGTGAAAAATAAAGAAGGATTTTCCCTATCTGATATATTATATAATTGTAAAATGGTTTTTGGAGAATAATACTCTCCACCTTTAATTAAGGAATACCATTCATATACTCCAATTATTACAAGCTTATCTTCATTAACAAAAATTCCTTTTATGCTATAATCAACTTCAATGCATGAATAAATTTTCAATTTATCTGCTTTTATAATAAAAATGTTATCCCCTTCATTTTTTGTTGTTACCTTATATATATATTCTCCATCTGTTTTAACAATATCTGCCTCATCTATTCCTTCTACTTGAACATTTGTTTTTGAGAAATCTTTTTTTTGTAGCCGTTGGTTAGCATCTATTGTTTTTGCATCATATATCATTATCATTTTTTCCATAGTGTTATTCTTTACAAAAGAAACTAACTCATCATAAGAATTAAATCTTTTTATATTTCCTGAAAATGCTTTGCTTTTTTCTGGTGTTATTAATATCGCAAATACTGCTATCATTACAATTGCAAACAGCATTATCGCAGCAATTTTCTCTTTCATGAAAGTATATAGAAATTTTATATTTAACCATTTATAGATTGTTAGCCAATTTGTTAATCTTCCCAGAGCGCATCCAAAACATCAACAATTTTTCTTGCCTTTTTCTCTCCTATTCCATCCACTTGTTGAAGCTCTTCAAAACTTGCTTTCATAACATTTCTTACACTCTTAAATTTGCTCAGCAATCTTTTTGCTAAAACTGCAGAAACATTTGGCAAACCTTCAACAATAAACTGTTGCCATTCTTTTAATTCCATTTTTGGCTTTTTCCCTCTTAAAGCAACTTCTCTTTTATTTTTTAATTGTTCTCTGCATGCAATTGAATAAATTATAAATGATGTCTCTTCTATGCTATCTGTTTTTATTATAGGTATATTGTAATCTACAAGAATACACGCAATTGCTCCATAAAGTGCTTTTATATTAAATTTCCTTTCCATTGCTTCATTTTCTATAATAATAACTGGTTTTTCATATGCTTCTTTTAGCCTGACTATTTGGTCAAATATTCTTTTTTTTATTATTGAATCAATGAAATCCTGCATTGTTTTTCTTTCAATACATAATCTTTCGCTTACAACATAATCTCCGACAGCAAGCTGTTTTATTTCAACATCTGCAATTGAGGACAGAATTGAAGGTATGCCAGAAAAAAATTCTCTTGAATCCGCAATTATTTTTATTTTTTGCATAAGTAAAAAAATAAATTTTTATATTTATTTTGCTTAAGATTTTATGATAATTGCTCCCTCCATCCTTTCCGCGGACTTTTCTTGCCTAGCAGAAGAAATTAAAAAATTGGAAGATGCGGAGGCGGACTGGCTACATCTTGATGTGATGGATGGAAATTTCGTTCCAAATATGACATTTGGTCCATGTGTAATAAAAAGTATAAGAAAAATAACAGATATGCCTTTTGATGTGCATTTGATGATTGAAAAGCCGGAAAGGCATTATTTAAATTTTTTTGAAGCTGGAGCAAATATAATAACTGTGCATGTTGAAGCAACAAATTCCCTTTACAGGCTTTTAGAAGAAATAAAAAAGAATTGCAAGGTAGGGGTGGCTTTAAATCCTGCGACCCCTCTTTCATCAATAGAAAATGTCCTCGATATTATAGATTTACTTCTTATAATGACAGTTGAGCCCGGCTTCGGCGGGCAGGATTTTATATCCAGTATGGTTGAAAAAGTAAAGATGGCCAAAAAAATGATAGGAAAAAGAAAAATTTATCTCGCTGTTGATGGAGGTGTAAATGATAAAAATGCAAAAATTTTAAAGGAGGCGGGCGCAGATGTTCTTGTATCTGGCTCATATATATTTAGAAGCGAAAACTACAAAGAAGCGATAAAAAAATTAAGATTTTAACTTATCTTCGAGTTTTTTAATCTTTAATCTTATTTTCTCCAGTTTTTTCTCATATTTTTCCTTCAATTTTTTATATTTTTTTTCTGGAATTTCTTCTTTTCTTTCCTCAAGGTCTTCTATATCCTTCCTTATCATCCCTCTTATTTCATTTAGCTCCTCTATTTTATCCTTTATTTTTTGATCCATGCACAGTAATTTAAATAAAAGAGATAAATTTTACTATCATGGAAGTAAAGAAATATCTCGGATTTGGATTTGAATCAAATGTATATCTTATAAAAAGCGAAAAAATTGCAATAATCGATACAGGAACTGGTTTTTATTCAAAAAAATTAATAAATGATTTGAAAAAGGATATAAAAATTGAAGAAATAGAATATATAATACTCACACATGAGCATTTTGACCATTGTGGAGGGGCAAAGGAAATGAAGGAATTAGGCAACTCAAAAATAGTTGCACATGAAAATTCATCATATATACTTGAAGAAGGACTGGATATAAGCGCATCTTTTTTCAATGCAATTCAACCAAAAATTGAAATTGATTTAAAAGTTAAAGGAGGAGAAATAATAGATTTGGGAAATACGAAATTAAAAATTTTCTACACCCCTGGTCATTCAACAGGAAGCATATGCATTTATGAAAAAAATAGCAAATCTCTCTTTTCTGGAGATACAGTTTTTGCTGACGGAAATGTTGGAAGAACAGATTTTTTTGGTGGCGATTTCGAAGAGCTGAAGAAATCAATAAAAATTCTTCGCTCACTTGAAATAAAAAATTTATATCCAGGGCATGGAAGATATGTCTTAAGCAATGGAGAAAAACATATAGCAATGGCTGAAAAAATGTTAGATAAATTTTAATATCTTTTATATTTTCAAATTTAGCAGGGGTTGCCGAGCTTGGACAAAGGCGCAGGCTTGAGGGGTCTGTCTCGAAGGAGTTCGAGGGTTCAAATCCCTCCCCCTGCATTACCTGTACATTATCTGTGCTTCTTTTGTTTTTGGCTCCGCCTTCTTCATCTGTTCCTTTATCTGTTTTTCTATTTCCTCTGCTTCTCTATAAAGTGGCTCAGGATCTATTTCAATTTCTGGAAGCATTTTATTAACAACTTCAAGAATTCTTCCGGCAGCTTTTGCATCAGGATAAGTGGAATGAACTCCAGCAAGCAGGCAGGCAACATCAAAATTTCTTCTCTTTCCTTCATATAGCAAAATACCAGATAAACCGCTAACCATTCCTTCCTCCATTATTCTTACATTGTATTTTTCAAGCAATTTATTTGTCTTTTCAGTACTTGCTACTCCTATAAGGTGACTTTCTTCATTTTCTATATTAAACCCTTCCATACAAAGCAAAATATCACAATTGTTTTCCTTGCACCATTCTATCATCTTATTTGCGAGAGGGCGAAGCATTTGGAGAGGTGGAGAAAATTCTGATACAATTACAACAAGTTGCTCACATTTCTTATCCGGACCGCATTTTTTCTCCCCCGCATATATTCTCACAGGCGGAAGAGGATTTGAATTTGAAACTATTGTCACAGGTGGAAAATAATCTGAAAGAAAAGCGGCGTGCAGGCGGAGTTTCAAATTATAAACTATAAATCTACTTGCTATTGAACCAACAAGTCCAACAGTAGGAAACCCACATACCACAAATGCATTTGTTAAATCAACTTTTTCATATTCATAAATTTCTATCTCATTCATGATTTTTATGAAAATTTTATTTAAAAACCTTATGATAAAATAAATATGCGGGCGCCGGGATTCGAACCCGGGCAACAAGCTTGGGAAGCTCGTGTCATAACCCCTAGACCACGCCCGCTAAATGGTAATTATTAGTAAATATTTTAGAGTTTTGAATGGGCCTGCCGAGATTTGAACTCGAGTCACCAGCACCCCAAGCTGGTAGGATACCAAGCTACCCCACAGGCCCTATTTTTAATATTCTTTCCACTAAAAAACTTTTTTATCTGAAAACAATTACTGGACATTCCTCCATGCATTTCAAGCAATGAATGCATTTTTCATTTATCCATGCCTTTCCATTTTTTAAATAAATGGCTTCCTGCTTGCATTTTGAAACGCATATTCCGCAACCAACACAATTTATTGCTCTATAGATCAAATCTTTAACTATTTCTTCATCTTTTTCTTTTCCTAATATCCTCATAAAATTTTTTATCCTTTCTTCATTTCCTTCTACTTTATATTCTCTTTCCATTTTTATTTCATATGGTTTTGCCCATTTTGGCGTTTTTCTCCATCTCCATAGCCCTAAACTAAGCCATTCTTCTGGTAAATTATTCTTTTCTGAAAATTTAATTAAAAAATCATTAAACTCATTCCATTTTTCATGTTTTTTAATCTCAAACTCCGCCAAATCGCATGCAGGGCAGAGCCAGCATCCAATCCTGCTGAATCCTTCCTCATATAATTTATTCCATTTTGCCTTCTTAGCAAATATATAGAGCCAAACATGCATTGCGCTCCAATTCTGAATAGGTGATGCTCCTATCTGTCCTTCAACCCATGGATTTTTCCAAATGCTTCCATGCTTTTCTCTTCCAAAAGATTCATATCTTCTTTGCCCTATAAAAGAAAGAACACTTGAGCCGAAATTTTTTCTTATAGCTTTTGCTGCCACACCTAACTTGCAGGTTTTACAGCACCACCTATAATCTCTGGCAGGCGGACCGAAAAAATCAAGGCATTGCCAAAATATATTGCCTGCGCTTTCCTCTATAAGATTTATTCCGTATTTATCTGCAACACCATATACATGCTCTTTTGTTTCATCAAACTCCAGTCCAGTATCTATGAATAGCATAGGAAACTCATGCCCGCTTTCCAGAAGTAAAAGAAGAGTTGCTAAACTATCTTTCCCACCACTAAATGATATACTTTTTGGTATATTGTATTTATCAACAACTTTTTCAATAAAAGAAAATGCCTTTCTCTCTATTTCTTCAATAACATCGATATTTTCTTCTACGATTTTTTCCCATCCTTTTCCTTTTTTCCTTTCAGATTTTTCTATTCCCTTCCATCTCACCTTAACAGCCATTCCTCTTTTCATTTCTTCTGCATTCATTCTTGCTTTACCAGTTGCAATAACTTCTTTTTCTTTATTAAAAATAACTACTTCATCTCCTTTTTTTATATCCCCATCAATTTCAACTATGCCAGGTGCCATCAAATTTGATGTTTTCAATATTGCTTCTTCCGCTCCTCTATCAACAACAACATATCCCTTATTTATATTCAGCAGGGAAGCATACCAAGGGCGTGGTTGAAAATAAAATCTTTTACAAAAGATATCGTAATAAAAAATTCCTGCAACTCTACCATCTATAATTACTTCATCGCTTCTGTCTATAGAAGGAATTGAATTCAAAATCGTGCTTTCTGGCAGATAAAAATCACCGAACTCTTCAATCAATTCTTTCTTTATCATTTCCCTATCAAACCCAAATGACGGGCGCGCATCACCTGGCGGAGTGAGCTTCACATCCTTTGCTTTGCTTCCGCAAGAGCATCTCTCTTTTAGGAGAGGTAAGTTACATACCTCACAATATTTAAGCGATAATTTTCCTAAATAAATCACAAGAATAAACACATCATATATAATAATATTATCAAAAGCAGAGCTTAAGGCGGATACAGCCTTTCTAATATAAAAATCTAACTATTTTTTGATTCTCCTCAAAATGAATGATATCTCTTTTATCAAAATTTTATTAGAGTATATAACCTATTTTGGCCAAGCTCTAG
>JAWAYL010000019.1:0-20540 GCA_038818725.1 Thermoplasmatota archaeon
AATTTTAGGAAAATTTTTCTTTTGATCTTAAAATACTTGGGATGGGAAATACTCGAGGAAATGAAATGTGCTGAACTAATCTGTTGCAACAATATTATGAGCAAAATGGCAATAACAAACTATAAAAATTCGGCTTAATTTCCTGCTATGAAATTACTTGAGCATCAGGGAAAGGAGCTTTTTGAAAGATACGGCATTCCAGTGCCGGAGGGGAAAGTTATTGAAAGAAAAGAGGAATTAAAAAGCATATCCATTCCTTTTCCATGGGCGCTTAAAGCACAAGTTCTGGCTGGCGGGCGCGGCAAGGCTGGGGGAATAAAATTTGCTGAGAGCTTGAAGGAAGCGGAAGAAATTTTTGATGAAATGATTGGAAAGGAAATAAAAGGAGAAAAAATTAGGAAAATTTTGGTTGAAGAAAAGATAAGCATAGATAAAGAATATTATCTGAGTTTTTTTATTGATAGGAGTAGCAAGCAATATCTTATGATGTTTTGTAGCGAAGGAGGAGTGGAAATTGAAAGTGTTGCTGAAAAGGTTAAAAAAATATATGTAAATCCTCTTATAGGATTGCAAAGCTATCATCTTCGCAAGATTCCTCAAGAAGCAAGAGAAATTGCAAAAAATTTGTTCAAGCTTTTTGTTGAAAAGGATTGTGAGCTTGCGGAAATAAATCCTCTTATAATTTCAAATGGCAAAGCAATAGCGGGAGATGCAAAAATAATTATTGATAACAATTCAATTTATCGCCATCCTGAGCTGCCAAAAGAATTTGTTGAGCTCTCACCCCTCGAAAAAGAGGCAAAGGAGAAGAATATTGCATTTGTTCAGCTTGATGGAAGCGTTGGAGTGATTGCAAATGGAGCTGGCTTAACGATGGCAACACTTGATGCCCTTAATGAATTCAACGGAAAAGGAGGAGTATTTCTTGATTTGGGAGGAACAGATGATGTAGAAAAAGTGAAGCAAGCATTTGAACTTATGGCAAAAGCTGATCAAAAGGCAATATTTATAAATCTATTTGGAGGGATAACAAAATGTGATACTGTTGCCAAAGGAATTGTTGAATTTATGAAAGAAAAAAAGATTAGCAAGCCAGTTGTGGCTAGAATTAAAGGAATTAATGAAGAAGAAGCAAAAAAATTACTAAAAGATTATGTTATAATTGCAGATTCTTTTGAAGAAGCAGCCCGCAAGGCGGTTGAGGTGAGCTAAATGGCAATATGGGCAGATGAAAAAGTAAGATTGCTTGTTCAAGGAATAACTGGGCATCAGGGAAAATTTCATACAAAAGCAATGAAAGAATTTGGAACAAACATAGTTGCAGGTGTAACTCCTGGGAAAGGAGGTACGGATATTGAAGGAGTGCGAGTTTATGATACCGTTGAGGAAGCAATGGAAATGAAGCCAAATGCGAGCATTATTTTTGTTCCTGCCCCTTATGCCTCTGATGCAGTTATTGAAGCTCTTGATGCAGGAATAAAGCTTGTTGTTGTAATAACTGAAAACATACCATTTCATGATGCAATAAAATTTGTGAATTATGCAAAATATAAAGATGCAATTTTAATTGGTCCAAATTGTCCAGGGATAGTTTCGCCAGGGAAAACAAAAATAGGAATATTTCCAAATCATATCTTTAAAAAAGGAAATGTTGGAGTTGCCTCTCGTTCTGGAACACTTACCTATGAGATAGTAAATGAGTTAAGCAATGCTGGAATAGGTCAATCAACATGCATTGGTCTTGGAGGAGATCCAATTACTGGAAAAAATTTCATCGATGCTTTAGATGCTTTCGAAAGAGATGAGGAAACAGATGCAATTGTGCTTGTTGGTGAAATAGGAGGAACAGCGGAGGAGGAAGCTGCAGAATTCATAGAGAAGAAAATAAGCAAACCAGTCTATGCATACATAGCTGGTAGAACAGCTCCAGAAGGCAAGAGAATGGGGCATGCTGGCGCAATAATAGCGGGAGGCAAAGGAACGGCGAGCTCAAAAATAGAAGCATTTAAAAAAGCAGGCGTTAAGGTTGCTCGTTTTCCAAGTGAGATAGCAAGAATGATAAAAAATGATAAGGAAATTTGGAAATAAATGCCCAAAAATAAGTAAATCTGCAATTGTTGATGATAATGCATTGATAATTGGAGATGTTTTTATTGATGATTTTGCAAACATATGGCCATATGTCTTACTTCGAGCGACTGATGAAAAAATTTTTATAGGAAAAAAAGCTGCTGTGCTTGATAAATCATTTATTGAATCGCCTAAAGAAGTGATGGTTGGAGAAGGTAGTATAATTTCTCATGGTTCAATTATACATGGAAGTAGAATAGGAAAAAATGTTTTAGTTGGAATTGGAGCAATAATTCTTGAAGTAGAAATTGGAAATAATTGCATAATTGCATCTGGAAGTGTTGTTAAAGATAATATAGAAGAAAATTCTTTTGTTGCAGGCATTCCAGGAAAAGTTTTAAGAGAAGTTAGTAAAGAAGAAATTGAGAAAAATAAAAAAGTTTGTGAGGAAATGTATAATAAAGCGAAATTATTAAAAGGGTTATGATTGAAATCAATGGAAAAAAGGTTTATCTTCTGCCAGTTATTAGAGGGCTTGCAGGAGAGGGAGAAAAAGTAAAAAATCTATTTTATGAGATAAATCCAGATTGCATTGCAATAACCATTGCCGATGAAGATTTAAAGCTAGTTGGAAAAAAAATAGAAGCTACAAGCATGCCCGCCGAATGGCAATATTATCTTATACATCTTTCAAGATATGGCGAAATTACAATTCCTTCCCAAGACATAACTGTTGCTGATGAAATCTCAAAAAAAGAAAATGTTCCATTAATTGCAGTTGATATGAATGATGACGAATATATGGAAAAATTTGTTGAATATATTTCTCTATTTTCATTAATAAGATATTCAAGAAAAATTAAAAGATTAGCAAAAAAGAAATTCAACGCAAAAAATGCTGAAGAATTTGTTGTTATGTGGGAAAAAGAGCTCACCGCAATTAAATCATTTAAGAGGCTCGAAGAAGAAAGAGAGGATACAATTGTTAAAAAAATTCTAGATCTATGCAACAAATATGAAAAATTGCTTGTTATAGTTCCTTTTGAAAAATATGAATCAATATCTATAAAGTTAGAAAGGTATAAAAAACACTCGGCATTACCAAATCATGAGAAAGAAAGTAATAATAATGGGCGCCGCTGGCAGGGATTTTCACAATTTTAATGTTTTTTATAGAGACAATAAAAATTACGAAGTTGTTGCATTTACTGCAGCCCAAATTCCAAATATAGCTGGGAGAAAATATCCCTCTGAGCTTGCTGGAAAGCTTTATCCAGATGGAATTCCTATATATGAAGAAGAAAAGCTGCCACAACTGATAGAGGAATATGGTGTAGATGAAGTTGTCTTTTCCTATACAGATGTATCTTATAAAGAAGTAATGAATAAATCGGCAATAGTAAATTCTGCTGGTGCGGATTTTGTTTTATTAAGCCCGCTTCATACAATGTTAAAATCAAGCAAGCCTGTCATTGCGATATGTGCAGTTAGAACTGGCTGTGGAAAATCACAGTTTTCAAGAAAAATTTTTGAGATTTTATCTGAAAAAAAGAAGGTTGTTGCAGTTCGTCATCCAATGCCTTATGGTGACTTAGTTAAACAGAAATGCCAGAGGTTTGCAAGCTATGAAGATTTAGATAAGCATGAATGTACAATAGAAGAAAGAGAAGAATATGAGCCCTACATAGATATGCACGGGGTTGTTTATGCTGGTGTAGATTATGAAGAAATATTAAGAAAAGCTGAAAAAGAAGCGGATATTATAATATGGGATGGAGGAAATAACGATTTCCCTTTTTATAAGCCAGATTTGCATATAGTGGTTGCAGATCCCCACAGGGCAGGGCATGAAGTTTCATATTATGCAGGAGAGATAAATGCAAGAATGGCTGATTATGTTATAATAAATAAGGTAGATACTGCAAATAGAGGAGATGTAGAAAAAGTAAGAGACAATATAAAAATGATAAATCCAAGGGCAAAAATAATTGAGGCAGAGTCCCCCATAAAAATTGAGGGGAAAATTGAGGGGAAAAAAGTATTGGTAATAGAAGATGGTCCCACAATTACGCATGGAGAAATGAAATATGGAGCAGCAACCATAGTAGCTAAAAATTTAGGACTTGAGATAGTTGATGCAAAGAAATATGCAGTAGGTTCAATACTTGAGACATATAAAAAGTATTCTCATTTAGAAAAAGTATTGCCAGCGATGGGATATGGAAAAAGTCAGATAGAAGAACTCGAAGAAACAATAAACTCAGCTGATTGCGATTTTGTTCTTTCTGCGACACCAATTGACTTAAAGAGAATTCTTAATGTAAATAAAAAAATAGTTAGGGTTAGATATGGAGTTGGAGAGAAAGCGGAGAAAGAATTGAGAATAATATTAAAAAAATTTATGGATTAAGGATTGAGGAGAGCCTGGGCAGTATCTTAAAAATATTTTACTTTTACCAAAAAATTTATATAGGACTTTTCTTATTATAAATAAGAAAAAATCTATAAAATATAGGCAAAGAGAGGAGTGAGGTGAAACTCTTTTTTTACTCTCCCCCTTGCCTCCGCCTCGCTCCTCTCGCCTTAATTTTTTTGTTGTATATATAATCTCCTAAATTTTTAAAAGAAAAAGTTTAAAGCTTGCGAGAAATTCTTTTTTGATGATTGAAAAAATGAGGCAAGCAAGAATGCATTTCACCCTTATCGATCCTGATAAGCAGAGTGCCAAAAAAGCGGGAGAGATGGCAAAAATTTGTGCAAGTTATGGAAGTGATGCAATAATGGTTGGTGGCTCAACTGCAGAAAAAGAGGGAATAAAAAGATGCGTTGAGGAAATAAAAAATAGTTGCGACTTGCCAGTAATAATATTTCCAAATTCAGCAGATAGCATAGTTGAAAATGCGGATTATATTTTTTTTATGGAATTTCTTAATTCAATGGTATATGAACATATAAGAGGAGAGCAACTTAGAGGAGGAATAATTGTCAAAAAAATTGGAATAAAGCCAATTCCGATGGGTTATATGGTTATAAGCACAAGCAGCAAGCCAACAACTGTTGAAACAAAAACAATGCTTGATAGAATAGGGGAAAATGACTATGAAAAAGCAATAAGGTATGCAGCATATGCAGAATGCATGGGTATGGACTGCATATATCTTGATGCTGGTTCAAATGCAGAAAAGCCAGTGCCAGATGAAATGATAAAGGAAATAAGAAAATTTATAAAAATCCCTTTAATAGTTGGAGGCGGAATAAAAACGCCGGAGCAGGCAAGAAAAAAAATAGAGGCGGGAGCAAATGTAATTGTAACTGGCACACTTGCTGAAGAAAATATCGAAAAAATTAAGGAAATAATAGAAGCAATAAAGTCAGCACCTTCCTCTTGATTCTCCTTTTTTTATTCCAGTTGCTATTAAATGAGCAACTCTTAATGGCTCTGGAATTGCTCCTCTTACTATAGACACCTTTATTGCATCAATTGCAGAATTCTTTTCAATTCCAAAATATTTTATATACACAGGATACTTTAATTTAATTTCTTCTGTCCTTCCTTTATTTATTAATTCAATTCTCTCCTTCCAGTCATCGAAATGCTTTTTCAAAGCTTCTTCTATCTTTTTAAAATTTGGTTTTTTTCTTGCAATTGTAATAACAGGAATATGCGTGGCTAGAAATATTTTTTCGCCATCAACTATATTGAAGCCACCGAGAGCAATTCCATTTATCATAATTATCTTTATTTGTCCCTTGTGCCTGCTTCCCTCAATCATGCTAATTATTTTATCTGTTGCATCCTTTCCATCTACTTCTATTGTTGTTTTTAAAACTCCTTCAAGATATTTTCCTCCTCGCATAACTGCGCCTACAATGTCAGTATTTTTTTCTTTAAATGAAAATGGCATATCATCTATTCCAACTATTCTTATCTCTTTTTTCATTTTAATGGAAGATGCCCAGTTATTTTATCTATTCTCTCTTCTTCATCTGGACCAATTGCAAGAGCGGTTAATGTGCCTTCTTTAAGCTCAGTTAAGCCAGCATCTCTTATAAGCGAGTTGAAGATTTTCTCCTTGCTTGCTTTTTTTTGCAATTGAATAATTTCTTCCTCGCTTGCTTCAAGAACAACTTTTTTCTGCCCTTCTTCCATCCATTTTTTAACTTTTGCCTTATCTTTTTTCCATGCCTTGATTGCACAGTCAACTGCTGCATGAGCAACTTGCGCCGCCATCTTTCCAGGAGACATTTCTATTTTATTTACTACTATAACCATTTTGAGCATTTTTCCATTCCTCAGCAAGCTTTTTTGCATTTTCCCATTCAATTGCTCCTTTTACAATAATGTTTTCATCTTTTTTCTCTATATGACGAAAAGGGATTGCATAAAATTCATTATTCCTTTTTATTATGAGTAGATCTTTATATACTGAAATGCTCTCTCCTATTCTATTTCCTTCTGAGTCAATTATAAATCTTGCAATATAATCAATTTTTTTTGGCATTAATATTAAATATGCAATGGATTTAAATACAATGCGTTTTGATGTTACAATATTAGGAGCAGGAGCGGCGGGAAATGCAACTGCTTGGCTTCTTTCAAAAAAGGGTTATAAAGTAGCGGTATATGAAAAAAATAAGGAAATAGGGAAAAAAGTTTGCGGAGGACTTGTAAGCCATAGGGTAATAAAATTTTGTAAAGAAGCGGTTGTAAATGAAATAAAAGGAGCAGAAATTTTTCTTCCCAGCGGTAAGAAAATTTTTATTGGAGGAGATAGAACATATGCATATGTAATAGATAGACAAAAATTTGATATTTGCCTTGCAGAAAAAGCAATGAGCGAAGGAGCAAAATATTTTTTGAATTATAAAGAAATTGATGCCAAATATGATTATTTAATAGGAGCGGATGGTGCAAGAAGCAATATTGCAAAAAATTTTAAGGGAAAAATAAATTATATAAATGCAGTTCAAGGAATTGCTAAAGGAAATGAAGAGCATGTAAAGGTATATTTTGGAAAATTTGCTCCTGGCTTCTTTGGATGGATAATACCTGCGGAAAATGAACTAAGAATTGGCATGGGAACAACTGAAAAGGGCTTAAGAGAAAAATTCAATGAATTCAAATCAATAGTTGGCTATGAAGTAAAAAATGAAAAATATGCTTTAATTCCATATGGAATAAAAAAAGTTGCAAAGGAAAAATGCGCAATAGTTGGCGATGCAGCGGGGCAAGTAAAGGCGACGAGCGGAGGTGGCTTATATGCCTGCTTGCTTGCGAGCGAGATGCTTGCGAAGAATTTTGATGATTTTTTTGCTTATGAAAAAGAATTTATGCGAGCATATGGAGATGAGCTAAGAGGTTGCTTATTGCTTAGGAAAATTTTTTCTAAATGGCAAAGATACGAAGCTCTTGAAAAAGTTGAAGTAAAGGATGCAGATATAGACTATCATTGGAAATTTGCAAAGAATTTTTTAATAAAACATCCTTTTAAAGCATTTTGGGCTGCATTAAGATGCTTGCTTTAGTTGTTAAAAAAAGTGAAGTAGAAAAGATTAAAAATATGCTTTATGAAAAAGGATTAATTGATGAAAGAAGAAAATTTAAAAAAAGAAATGGGGAGGTGGAAATTCCTATAAAAAGGCGAGTAAATTTACCATATGAAATTGTTGAGCAAAAAGAACCACTCTTCAGATATATTACTCCTTTTGATGAAATTAAGCGCAGGATTGGAAGAGATGATATTCCAAAAAAATGGGAAAAAATAGGGGATGTAGTTATTTTGAAGGGAATTAATGGAAATAAAGAAATTGCGAAAGTTTATGCAGATGTTCTTAAATGTAAATCTGTGCTTGAAGATGTTGGTGGAATAAAAGGAGTGGAGCGCATACCATGCTTTGAGCTTGTTTATGGAGATGATACAGAAACAATTCATGTTGAAAATGGAATAAAATATAAGTTAGATGCAAAAAAAATAATGTTTTCATCTGGGAATATTGATGAAAGAATAAGGATGGCAAAAGTAGCAAAGAAAAATGAGATAGTTGTTGATATGTTTGCTGGAATTGGCTATTTTAGTTTGCCAGTTGCTGTTTATGGAAAAGCAAAAGTTTTCGCATGTGAGATAAATCCTGTTGCATATCACTATCTAAAAGAAAATATAATTTTAAATGAGGTTTTTTCATTAGTTACTCCTTTGCTTGGTGATTGCCGAGAAGTTGCTCCTAAAAGCACAGCAAATCGAGTTATAATGGGCTATCTTAACTCTTTAGATTTTTTTGAATATGCAATAAAAATTTTAAATAATGAAGGCGTTGTTCATTTTCATCAAAAATGCAAAAAAGAAGATTTTCCTGATAAAATTTTTGAGAGAATAAAGGAAGTTGCAAGAAAAAATGATAAAAAAGTGGAAATTTTATTTAGTAAAAAAATAAAATCATATGCACCAGGAATAATACATGGAGTTATTGATTTAGAAGTTTTTTAATTGCTTCCTTTAATTTTGGCACTGTATCATATTTATCAATTTCATCTATGTTAACCCATCTATATTCAACATGTTCCCAGTCAATTTTTATTTCATTTTTATCTGTTTCAAATAAAAATGGATAAATATGCCAGTAAATTTTTTCATCTTTATCATAAAATTTTATTTCCTCTCCTTTTTTTAAAAGTTTTATTTCATTCTCTTTTATTCCGGTCTCTTCTTCAATTTCCTTTATTGCCCTATGTAAAGGATCATCATCTTCTATATAGCCGGAAACGCATGCCCACTTACCTTTATATGTTCTAACTTTATCCCCTCTTTTAAGCAGCAATATTTTTCCTTTATTAAGTAAAATGCTTGTCACCACATTCATATTCTCACATATACCTTATTTCCAGATGCAATTGCCTCCACTATTTTTCTTCCCTCAATGCTATGCCTTTTGAATTTTATTTCTCCATTATTGCTAACTTTTGCATCAATTGCATTTCCATTAATAAAAATTTTCACTTCCCTACCTGCATATCCCTTTCCAATTCTAATTACGATTTCCTTTTTCCTTTTAATTATATCAGGAACTATTTCTTGTTCAACAAGTGGATGAATTCTTATTTTTATTCCTGCCTCTCTCTCAATTTCAGATATTGTCTTTCCTCCTTTTCCTATAATATGAGGAATTTCCTCTTCGCTAACATAAACATTTGCAATTTTTCCATTTATTTCTACTTTAAATTTGCCATCTATATATTTTGATATAACCTTTTCAACATTTTTTCCAAAAATTTCCATACTTTTTTCTTTTACAGGCATCACAGTTACTTGCTCCCCGTAGGTATAAATTTCATAAATTACTTTTTTTGTATAAAAATCACGAACAACAATAACTGGGCGAGCTAAATCTGCTTCTTCCATTCCATGAGGAATTTTTACAGTAAAATCAAGCTCAAGAACTTCCTTTATTTTTCCTTCCGAAATATGAATGACTGTATCAACAACCTGAGGAATTATTCCAAGCTCCACTCTTCCAATCAAGCGTTGAATGGCATCAATTGCCCGATTTGAATGAGTTACACCTATTAGCCCAATTCCCGCAAGGCGCATATCCGCAAAAATTTTAAAGTCATCGCTCCTCCTTACTTCATCAAAAACAACAAAATCAGGACGGAGTAAAAGAAGAATATCTGCAGTTAGCTCCATGCTTTTTTCAAGTGGTGCATATTGAGCAATTTCATTCCTCACCCATAAATCGCGCGGATTTTCCATTGTTTTTACTATTGCTCCTAAGCTATATAGATGCTCAGCAATTGCCTGCGCAAAAGTTGATTTTCCTGAGCCAGGCGGACCAGAAATAAGTACGCCTCGATTATAATCTGTTAATCTTTCCTTTAGCTCTTCATCAAGGCAGTAATCATCTATGGTTAATTTTATTATTGGCTTTGTTGCAGTTATTTCGAATTTATCTACAAATGGTTGCCTCAGTATTGCAATTCTCATATTTTTTATCTGAACTATTGTTGCATGCTTTCTTTCTATTTCAATGAAGCTATCTGGATCTCTTTTTGCATATTCAATTATTTCATGAGCTATATCCGCAAGCTCTCTTTCACTTAAAATTTCTCCAAGCTCAACTATTCTAAAGTTTCCAGGTTTTCCTTTCTTTGCAACAGGTTTACAATCCTGGCGTAAATGTACGCTCATTGTTTCATCATCAAAATATTTTAAAATTTTAAGCTCCTTTTCTTCATGCAAGGATGGCAAATAATAAACATTTATTCCTTTCGCTTCTGCAACCTTAGCCTGTATTTTATCTGAAGTAAATAAAGTTGCATGAATTTCTTCAGCAATTTCGCGTATAATTTCATCTGCATTTCCTTCTTTGCTTCCATGAAAGTGCAAATATATCTTTCCTTCCTTACTTAATTTTTGCAATTCGACAATTTCATTTAATCCACTTATTCCTATTTCCAATCCATCATTTGCTTGTTTTTCAAGCTCTTTTAAAACAGCATTTGGAATTATTATATCTACTTTCTCAATCTTTCCGCTTTTAATCCACTCGCTTAAGCGCCCATCTATTATTATGCTTGTATCTGGAACTATTTTCATCGTAAATAAAAGCAAATATGCTTATAAACTTGCTTTTTTTCCTTCCGCTGTTTCCGCCTTGTGCAAAATAAATAACAATTGCACAAGCTTATCTGAAATTTACTATATATTAAAAAATAAAAGCAGAAGATAGTTCTGTAACTGAAGAACCATGAAACCTTTTGTAACCATTTTCTAATTGAAAGATAGCGAGAGAAGCTAAAAATTCATCAGTGAGTTATATCTTGTATGAAAATCTATTTTGCCATCTATTAAACGAAATGAAAATTTATTTTTCACTTTCGGAAATACTGTACCAATAAATATTTAAATAAAAATAAAATTAGTTGTATGCCAGAATTTACACTCGAGGAAAACTTTTTAAAGCATAAAGAAAAGAAAAAAATGGAGGAAGAATTTTTTAAAGGATACGAAGAATTTGCTAAAGAAAAGGAATGGGAAAAGACAGCAAAAGAAAGTATAGAGGAAATTGAGAGAATAATCGATGAAGGAGTTGAAAGAAAAAAGAAAATTAGGGAAGAAAAGAAAATCGATGGAGAAATAAAAAAAGAGATATTATATTCAAGCAAGGGAGGATATATAATTAAAATAACAAAAGATGATAAAATAGATTATTATCTTATTACAAAAGTTGAAAACATAGAGGAAGCAATAGATAAAATTTCTTCATATAAGCCCATTATAGAAGAAAAATAAAAAAATGATTGAAGCATTACATGCATGGTTGAAATAAGAGAATTTGAAGGAGTAAGAATATCATATCCTGAAGAGTTTTGTACAAAACCATATGATGTTATAAGTGAGAAAGAGGCAAATGAATTAAGAAAAAATCCAAGAAGTGCAATTCATATTATACTTCCTACAGGACAGGGAGATGAAAAATATGAAAATGCGAGGAGAGCATATGAAAATTTTAGAAAAGATATGATAAAAGATAGCCCTTCCATTTATTTGTATCAGGAAAAAAGCAAAGAATTTTCACAGAGAGGATTTATTTTATGTGCCTCCTTGCTTGACTATGAAAAAGGAAAAATAAAAAAGCATGAGGAAACGAGGGAAGAACCACTGATGGACAGAGTAAAGCTTATTGAAAAATTAAAAGTGCAGACAGGACTTATATGGACTGTTTTTAAGAAAAATAATAAAATTAAGAAAATCATGGATGAAATAATGAAAGAGGAGCCATTAACTTCTTTTGAAAAATATGGCTATGAACACAATCTGTGGAGAGTAAAAAATTGGATAGAGGAAATAAAAGAATTATTTTCTCCACTTGAGCTCTATATTGCTGATGGCCACCACCGGATGGCGGCGAGCTGGCATTATTTCAGAAAATATGGGGGGGAGAAAGCAAGGTATGCAATGGTTTTTTCAGCTAGCGATGATGAAGTAAGAATTTTGCCGTATAATAGAATTATTAGAAAGGCAAGAAGTGATTTTTTTGAGAAAATTAAAAAAGATTTTGAAGTAGAAGAGATGGTTAAAATTGAGGAGCCAAAAAAACATGAAATACAAATGTACTGGAGAAAAAAATGGTGGAAAATTATTCCAAAAGAAATTCCAGACGATGTTGTCGCGTCATTAGATGTAAGCATTCTGCATGATAAAATTATAAGTAATGTACTCGGAATAGAAGATGTGAGAAAAGACCCGAACATATTTTTTGTTGGAGGGGAAGTTAGTAGGGAAGAGTATGAAAAGATGGTAGATATAGAGGGAAATGAAATAGTATTTTATCTTCATCCGACTAGCATTTATGAAGTAGAAGCTGTTGCTGACGCTGGAAAAAATATGCCTCCGAAATCAACATGGTTTGACCCAAAATTGCTAACTGGACTTATTTTCTATGAATTAGTTTAATATATTGGAATGATGTTTATGAATATGCCATTATTCGGAACAAATGGGATAAGAGGAATAGCAAATGAAGAAATTACTCCTGAATTTGCGGTTAAAATAGCAAAAGCAATTGGGAGTTATTTTAGTGGAGATATAGCTATTGCAATGGATACAAGAATATCAAGTGAAATGTTAAAAAATTCAGTAATTTCTGGTTTAGTAAGTGTTGGTTGCAATGTATATGATGCAAACATAGCTCCTACTCCAGCTCTACAATATTATTTAAAGAATAGTGATTTAGACGCTGGTATAATTATAACTGCTTCGCATAATCCTCCCCAATACAATGGAATAAAGGTGGTTGACAGCAATGGAGAGGAGCTGCAGAGAGAAATTGAGGAAAAAATAGAAAATATGTTTTATGCGGGAAATTTCAAAAAGGTGGCATGGAATGAAATCGGAAGCATATATACTGCTGATATAATAGATTTTTATATTGAAGGAGTACTCAAAAGCACGCAGGCGGAAGAAACAAAATTAAAAGTAGTAATTGATTGTGGAAATGGGGCAGGCTGTCTTGCTATGCCGTATCTAGTTGCAAGCGTTGCGAATGTAGTTACACTGAATAGCGAACCAAAAGGTCTGCCATCAAGAAATTATGAACCTGTTAAAGAGAACCTAGATGATTTAATAAGAACAGTTAAGGCGGTTAATGCTGACTTAGGAATAGCATATGATGGAGACGCTGATAGAGCAATATTTATAGCAGAAAATGGAGAGTATATAAGCGGTGATTACAGCCTTGCAATGATAGCTGGACATAAGCTTGAAAAAAAGAAAGGATACATTGTCACACCTGTTTCTACTTCAAAATGTGTTGAAGAATATGTAAAGATGAAAGGAGGAAAAATTTTTTATACAGAAGTAGGGGCAAGAAATGTTGCAAAAAAGATGAAGGAAGTAAATGCAATTTTTGGAGGAGAAGAAAATGGTGGACTTATATTTCCAGAGCATCAATATTGTAGGGATGCAGGGATGGCAAGTATTTATATGATCAACATGATAGCTGAAAGAGGAAAAAGAATATCAGACATCCTTAAAAATTTGCCAAAATACTATACAGTAAAAGAAAAAATAGAATGTAAAGATAAGGAAAAAGTAATGGGGAAAATTAAAGAAATCGTTGATGAGAACGCTGATTTTACTGACGGAATAAGGATAAATAGCGACGATGGTTTCATATTAATAAGACCTTCTGGAACTGAGCCATTAATAAGAATTTATGTTGAAAGAAAAAGTGAGGAGGAGGCTAAAAGAATCGCCGAAGAATATAAAAGAATGATAAAAGATTTATCAAAATAGTTATTTTTCTTTGCTGCATTTATTGCTTTCTTAAATACACCCATCAGAGTATGATATTCCCATTTTGAAAGCATTGCCCTTCCAATTATTCTCCTGAACATAATTTCAGTATTCTCTTTTTTATGCTCTGGATAATCTATTTCATCAAGCAAAATTCTAAAAAATTCATACAACTTTTCTTTTTCTTTTCCATCTGCAAGAACTTTTTTTCTTTCCTTATATTTGTTCATAAAAATTTCATAAAGCAATATACTTACTGCATGAGAAAGATTAAGAGAAGGATATTCTTTGGTTGTAGGAATTTTAACTATTAAATCGCATTTTTTTAATTCTTCGTTAAGCAATCCATAATCTTCTCTTCCAAAAGCAATTCCAACTTTTCCTTCTATTTTATAAATTTCTTTCGCAAATTTTCTTACATCTATTGCTTTTCTTAAATGGTGCTTTTCATGCTTGCTATCTTTTGAAGTTGTTCCAACTACATAATCAATATTTCTTATAGCATCTTCAAAATTTTCAAAAATTTCTGCGTTCTCAATTATTTCTTGGGCATGCATAGCATACTTCCTGCAATCATCATTATTTATATCAAAAGAAGGAGAGACAACAAGCAATTTACTAAATCCAAAATTTTTCATTATTCTTGCAATTGCTCCAAGGTTACCAGGATATTTTGGCTCAACAACTATTATGAAGAATTCCATTTACAAGCTAATCATATAAACAAGGAGTGGCTCAGTTTTTTCCGCTAAGCCAGCTTTATTATATGCAATAACATGTATGTATGCATATCCAATCCATCCTCTCCATATCCATTCGTATGGGTAGGCAGTATCTATGTTTTGCAGATATCCATTTACATAAAATGACACATTTGCAATTGATGAATGCGTATCTATAGCAACTGCCCTTACAACTATTCTTCCAATTATAACGGTATTTCCTGTCGCAAGAGGCCATATTGCTCTATCAAATAGATATAAATAACCAGGCATTGGTCTTTCAAGAGTTACAAATGGTTTAGATTTATCTATTTTTATAGATGCATTTTTTATATTTTCTATGTTTCCTTTATTGTCTGCACTATAAAATTCTAAAAGATGCTCACCTTCATCACTTATAGTAAATGTTCCATTATAGTTTATCCAGTTTCCACCATCTATTCTATATTTTGTATAAGCAATTGCATCCCCATCTGGATCAGTTGCATTTAATGTAACATTTACATTACCTATATACCATCCATTTTCTCCAGTTGGTGTGGCTGGATCAAGAATGCATGATGTAATTGGTGGGTTGTTTGGGCCGGTTATTGTAAAATGATATACGCTGCTCTGCGCCCAGTTGCATGCTTTATCATGAGCGACTATCCTAAAGCTATAAGTTCCAATGGTTGTATATGTCTGATTTAAATAATATGTATAACAGCCTATATAATTCATCGTAAAGTTACATTCTCCTGTGCCACATGGATAAATTATAACCAGATAAACTTTATCTACTCCAGCTCCTGCATCACTTACACTGCATGAAATATTTACATATCCTCCACTAACCTGCGTTGATGGATTTATTGAAACATCAAATATTGAAGGAGGAGTATTATCAACTGTAAAGGTAACATTATGCGTTATTTCTTCATTTCCTAATTTATCATCGCTATAAAATTCAACATAATTTGTTCCAGCAGTAATAAGATAGAAGCCTCCTGAGTAAATATAAAAATTATTGCTTTTTCCATGGCCTGTGCCGGGCGCAGGGCTCCAGCTCCCATTCCATATGCGATAATATGTTGCATTTACTCCAGCTGGTGTATCTGTTGCATTTAGGGTTATTAAAGTTGAGGGCGATACATAGCCTCCTGGGGGACTAATTGTTGTGGTTGGGGCATGTGTATCTATGGCTGCGTCTTCATCTGCTACTGGAGGAGCATTTTCCAAATTATTGGCATTATCTCTTGCTATTGTATAAAATTGATAGTAGCCATCTCCATTTGGAGCATTGAAATTCCATTGCCACGGTGGAGAAGAATCTGTTGAAAAGCTCTGCCATGGCTGCCAGCTTGCATTGTTTGCACTATACCTATAATATAGGGTAACTTCTTTAACTCCAGATAAAGCATCATTTGCGGTTGCGGTTATTATAACTGGAAGAGTATTATACCAGTATCCCATTGAATCAACACTTGAGGAAGGAGGCGTGACATCATATCCGGCAATTGCATCTGCATTTGCTGGTGCGCTCTCCATATTTCCAGCAGTATCATTTGCTATAGAATAAAATTCATAATAGCCTTCTCCATCTGGAAAATTAAAATTCCATTGCCAAGGAGCAACTTCATCTTTTTCAAAGAAGGTCCATGCTCCCCATGAAGAATTATCTGTAGAATAGCGATACCATAATGAGACATTTGAAACAGCATAGTTATCACTTGCAGTTGCACTTATTGTGGCTGCTGAATTTCTCCAATAGGGAGTGATTATTGCTACACTTGAAGAAGGAAGGGTTGTATCTTGCAATGTAAAAGTATAAGATGATGATTGCACCCAATCACTTCCATCATAAGCTTTAACTATGTATGTATATACACCAAGAGGATTTGGATAAGCATATGTTCCATTATAATACCAAGTTGTTGGAGGAATATTTGTCATTGAATAATTTCCTTTTAATGTTGAATTTGGATAATATATTTCTACATATGCTTCTGTTGCTCCAGTTATATCAGCGGTAATATTATTATATCCAGGAACTTCAACTGGATCAGGAGCATCACTTACAGAATTTATTACTGGTTGAGCAAATACAATAGGTAAAATCATTATAGCTCCTATTAAAACCACTAATTTTTTCATGAAATTAATTAAAAATCGATTATTAAAGATTTTCGGGTTTCTGCTCTTAGGTAATTCAAATTAAATATCTGGGAAGATAGTTTGCTGAGAAACGGCTTGAAAACAACAAAACTTTTTAATAAGCCTTTGCATTCTATTTAAAGGGTGAACTCATGAAAAAATTCATAGAAGATGCACTTGCAAAGGAGGAAGTAAATCCTGAGTTAACTGCTGAAGAAGAAAAAATGCTTCACGAGAAAAACAAGGAACTGGAAGAAATTCTCGCAGGATTAAAAACAACCATAAAGGTTGTTGGATGCGGGGGAGCTGGAACAAATACCATAGAAAGGTGCTATGAAGCAAAGATATATGGAGCACAACTTATTGCATTAAATACCGATGCACAGCATTTGCTGCATGCAAAAGTTCCTTACAAAATGCTGATTGGCAGACATATAACAAAGGGATTTGGAGCAGGAGCATTGCCAGAAAGAGGAAGAGAGGCAGCAATGGAAAGTGAGAGCGATATAAGAAAAATTCTTGAAGGAGCGGACATAGTATTTGTAACTTGCGGGCTGGGAGGAGGCACAGGAACAGGCTCCGCTCCTGTGGTGGCGAGAATTGCAAAAGAACTTGGAGCACTTACACTTTGCATAGTTACAATGCCATTTAGCGTGGAGGGGAGAGTAAGGAGGGAAAATGCTGAAATGGGGCTTGCTCGCTTAAAGGAAGTTTCTGATACAGTAATTGTAATCCCAAATGATAAATTGCTTGAGCTTGTTCCAAGATTGCCATTGAATAAAGCATTTAAAGTAGCAGATGAAATATTGATGAGAAGTATAAAAGGAATTACAGAAATGATTACAAAACCTGGTTTAGTAAATGTGGATTTTGCAGACCTTAAGACAATAATGAAGCGTGGAGGAGTTGCTATGATTGGGCTGGGTGAATCCGATAGCGATAACAGATGCATAGATGCAGTAAATGAAGCGTTATCCTCGCCACTATTAGAAGTAGATATAAGCGATGCAACAGGTGCGCTAATAAATGTTATAGGTGGAGAAGATATGACAATAAAAGAGGCAGAGGGAGTTGTTGAAG
Organism: Thermoplasmatota archaeon; assembly: GCA_038818725.1. Lineage (GTDB taxonomy): Archaea > Thermoplasmatota > E2 > UBA202 > JdFR-43 > JACIWB01. The sequence continues at coordinate 17,798 of JAWAYL010000019.1, forward strand.
AAGTTTATTCAAGGATAAATCCTGATGCAATAATCATCTGGGGAGCAGGAATAGATCCAAATATCAAGGGAACAGTGCGAGTAATGATTGTTTTGACTGGGGTAAAATCAAAACAGATATATGGTCCACAAAAAGAAGAGGAGAAGCCCTTTGGAATAGATATAATAAAATAACATGACATTCATGGAAAAAGCTCTTGAAAAACAAAAGAAAATAGAAGAAAGGCTAAGCAGAATTGGAAAAGGAAAATATGGAAGAGTTTTACAACTTGCATCTCGCCCTGATGAAGATGAATACATAAAAACTTCTCAATTAACAGCAATTGGAATATTTTTAATTGGATTGATTGGCTTTACAATAATGATACTTGCAACAGTTGTCGCTCCATGGATTGCTAAAAAAATAGGGTTATAACATGCCAATATTTGCAGTAAAAACACAAGTTGGGCAAGAAGAAAATGTTCTAAATCTGCTAGAAAAAGCAAGCAAGAGAAGCGGAAAAATATATGCTCTTGTTGCACCAAAAGAATTGCGTGGCTATATATTTGTTGAAAGTGAAGATATAGATGTTATAAAAAGAATTGTAAGAAATATGAGATATGCAAGAGAAGTTCTTGAAAAGGAAGTAAATATAGAAGAGATAGAGCATTTCCTTTTCCCTCCATCTGCTGTTGCAAAAATTGATGAAGGAATGATTGTCGAACTTGTAAGCGGTCCTTTTAAAGGAGAGAAAGCAAAAGTAATAAGGGTTGATGATGCAAAAGAAGAAATAACCGTTGAGCTTTTAGATGCGATGGTTCCAATTCCAATCACTGTAAGAGGTGAGCAGGTAAGAGTGCTCAAGAAGAAGGAGGAATAATATGGATGAGGTAGAAGTTCTTGTTGAGGGAGGGAAAGCTACGCCTGGCCCGCCTATTGGGCCAGCTCTTGGACCACTTGGCGTGAATGTAGTGGAAGTAGTCAATAAAATAAATGAAGTTACAAAGGATTTTAAAGGAATGAGGGTGCCAGTGAAAATAATTGTTGACCCGAAAACAAAAAAATATGAGTTAAAAGTAGGAACTCCGCCCGCTTCTGCTCTTATACTAAAGAAGGCAAACATTGAAAAAGGAGGAGGAGATGCAATTGCTGGAAATATAACAATGAAAGATGTTGTTGAAATTGCAAAGATGAAAAAGAATGATGTTCTTGGAAAGACATTGAAGGAAAAGGCGAAGGAAATAGTTGGAACTTGTTTATCAATGAAGATAACTGTTGACGGTATGAACGCTAAGGAAATAATAAAAAAGATAGATGCTGGAGAATTTGATTTCTTATTTAAAGAGGATTAAAGAATATTGCTTCTATTTCTGCTTCATTTTTATTTCCAGCCTTATCATATGCAATTACTTTAATTTTATGGGTTAAAACAAGTTTTTCATCGCATATCCATGAATATGGCGAGTTAAAATCTTCGCTTTTCTTACTATTATCCAAATAGAATTCAACTTTCTGCATTCCATATGTATCGCTTGCAGTAACTTCAACTGTTATTTTTCCTATTATTACTGGCTTTCCTACAATTGGTATAATTCCTCTATCAAATATATACATCTTTCCCTTTTCTGGCTTATCTATTTTAACATTTGGCTTTGTATTATCAACTGTAAAGTTTTTAGAAATGGCACTACCAGAATTATGAGAGCTATCAGTAGCTATTACCATTATAACATAATTGCTTCCATCATCCAAGCCAGCAGTATTCCATATATATGAGCCATCATTTGCTTCGCCAGTTGCGATATTTATCCAAAGCCCGCCGCCGTTCGGGCTATACTTTATCGTTATTGTAACATTTGCTCCATTATAGTTGTCGCTTGCATTCCATCTTATTGTAACATTCCCTCCCAATATTTCGCCACCTATAGGATATATTATTTCAACTGATGGAGGAGTTATATCTCTTATCTGGAAATATTGCAAAATGGAGCGATTTGAATTGTTTGATGAATCAATTGCATAGATAAAGAAAGAATAGTTTCCTATCATGCTATAAGTCCTGTTGCAGAAGAATGTATTTCCTGTTCTATTTCCAAAAATGCTGAAGTTTTCATATGCTAGGTTTGGATATGTTATATTTAAAAATACATCGCTTACATTTACATTATCTGTAACAATGCATGAAATGTTAATTGCAATTCCAAAACTTCCTATAGATGGATAAGAAACATTTTTTATTTCTGGTGCGCTCAAATCCTTTATTTCAAAATTATAGCTTGAGGATTTTGCTGAATTGTTTGATGAATCAATTGCATAGATAAAGAAAGAATAGTTTCCTATCATGCTATAAGTCCTGTTGCAGAAGAATGTATTTCCTGTTCTATTTCCAAAAATGCTGAAGTTTTCATATGTTAGGTTTGGATAAGTTATATTTAAAAATACATCGCTTACATTTACATTATCTGTAACAATGCATGAAATTGTTACATTCTTGCCAGCATCCTGGAGAGGAGGAGTTGCTACAACATCAATTATTGAAGGAGAGATATTATCCTGCTCTATTACTGTTAAATTTACTCTAATTGTTGCATTTCCTCCATTTGAATTTATTGATATATTGCAACTATAATTTCCAGCAATTAAGCCAGTGGTATTTATTGTTAATTTTATATAATCATGTTCTCCTGATGAGGAGCCGCTTGTTATATTTAATGAAAGCCATGTGCATATTTCAGTTAAATTGTAGTATAATATACCATTTCCG
>JAWAYL010000020.1:0-20253 GCA_038818725.1 Thermoplasmatota archaeon
AATGAATTGCTTCTCCAGTATAAGCTTCATTTTGCAATGCTTCAAAAGAAATGGCAAAGCTATTTGAAAAACTAAAAGAAGGAAGCAATAGAATTAAAAACTATAAAAAAGCTAATTATTCCATATTTTATTTTTCCCTCCATAATTTAAATTAAATTTTATTATATAAAATTTCCTGCTCTATTCATTGTTAGTCATGCGTACATTTTTATATCCAATCACTTTTTACTTCATGAAAAAAATAATAATATTGCTAATTAGCGCTTTTTTGGTATTTGGATGCGTTGAAAGAAGAACAATAAGAATGAGCTTAAATGAGCTTATAAATGATAGTGAAAAGATAGTTTATAATGAATCCTTATATTACTATTATGGATATAAATCTCTTGAAGAGGGGGATATATTGATAATAGAAGATAATATTTCTGGGAAAGTATCGTATGAAAATATTACATTTATATCTTTTGTATCATTTCCAGAATATGGAATTTATTTTGATTCAAATTTAACAGATTTAAAAGAAGGTGATCATGTTGAAATAAAGTTACACATAAAGAAAGATCATTTTAAGAAAGTAATAAACAGCAGTATATGGACTTATGAACTAGAAGTTTTTGAAGAAGGATGGGACTTTGAGCAACATACCTCAATTCCATTTTCTGCTTCTTCAATAAAGCGTATTTAATTAGAGATATCTGTTCATCATTTCAATAACTTCCCTGCTGTTATTTGCTCTTCTGTAGTCTTCAATAGGAGATCTATTTAATTCAAGGAAATTCAATCCCCATTTAAATTTACTTAGCAACAATTTTGCATGCTCTTCCTCTCCGAAAATGAAAAGAGCAGAAGCTAGAGCTTCTGCAGTGCTCAGCATGCTTGCTTTTCCATAATTTACAGGATTTGCCGCTAAAAGATAGGGTAAAGCTCTATGATTGGCACATCTTATTTTTTGAAAAATCGATTCCACATTTTTCCATGAACAATCTATTGCAATTATATTCCTAAATTTTGAATCTTCTCTTGATAGTGATTTTTCAGAGAAAGGATTTAGCAAAATTGAATTATAAGGCAAATTCCTTAAATTTTTAACAATTTTTACTAGTCCAAATCTTGCAAGCTTTTTTGCAGTACATTTTTTTGGATCATCATCATTTAAATGATAAACATATAAATTATACTTCATACCCCATCTCCGCCATTTTTTCTGGTAAATATACATCTGTTACATAATCAAGCCCATATTTTGCTAGAGCTTGCTGTTCAGATTTTTTATTTATTTCAAGCTGTAATTTTATTTCTTCTTTCCAAAAATCATCTTGGAAGCGCGGATCTGTAAGCTCTGCATTAAGAGCACTTATATCTTCTTCTGTGAGTTTATCTGAAGGAAGTTCATATGAAAGAATATCAGAAGGAGTTACTCCTAAAAATTGTGCAGAAGGAGTTGCTAAATATTCTGATATATGAGCGGTTTTTATTGCACCATATGCTATTGATGCATATATTCTATAGCTCCAAGGATCGCCATCAGTAAATACAATAACAGGTAAATTTAGCTCCTCATTTAATCTTTTTATCAGCCTTCTTGTGCTCCTTGCGGGCTGGCCTTTTAGATGAATTAAAATGCTGTTGCTTTTTTCATCAAATTCATTTTCAACAAGGCGATCGAACATACCTCCTGTTTCAATTGCTATTATTTTGTCCGCTCCTACTTCAATAAATTTTATTTTATCCTTTTCAACATTATATGGAATTGAATACCCACTATCTCCAACATCATCTTGGCAATGTATTCTTTTTCTTTCTCCTTTTCTTGTCACTTCTTCTATTACAATATCTCCAATTATGCTTGCCCCATCCTCTTCAGGACGAAGCTTAAAATCTTCTCTTAAAGCATTTGTTAATATCTCTAAATCTTCAGCAAGTTTATCAGATTCATCCTGGCTCTCAAACTTTGCATCTCCCCATCCTTCAGATATATAATACATTTCTCTTAGCGTGGAACTTTTCTTCTGCTCTATCATCTGATTTATGAACTCAATTGTATATAGCATTCTAAGCAAGGAGATGGCGCCCGCAAGCGCATTTGCAGAGCGCAAATTTTTTTCATCTCCGTATTTCCACACTCTATATCTTTCATCAAAAATTATATTTGATTTTATTCTCGCCGGCAGCTCTATAGATGGGACTTTTTCATTTATCATATCTTCATATATTTTTTCAACAATTTTTTTTAAATTTTCTTGTACATTCATTCTTCACCCTCCCATTTTTCAGCCCCTATAACATTTATCGGATCTATTTTTCCAACATATATATTGTTCTCAAATTCATCTCCTTTAAGGAGCAATGATATTTCTATTTTTTCAGTTGGCTTTATTTCCTTTATTTCCCATTTTATAACTCTGTCCCTCATTTCAGCAGGTTTTGGAAAAATGCTTATTACTCTTTCCCTAGGAGCTTCTAAATAAAGTGTAAAGCTAGAAGGCTTATTCTTATAATTTGTTATATAAATCCTGCTTTCCGCATTCCCATTTTTTACTACTACTTCATCTTCAATCCATATAACATTCATTATTTTTGTTATTATCTTACTTACATCTGGCACATTTCTTCCAAGTATGCCTGCCGACTTTTTTGCAATTTCTGGGAGTATTTTAGCAACAAGAACAAATTTACTTCTTGCCTTCTCCCTCTTTTCCTTTTTTGATAGATGAACTTTCATTTTTCTAGCACATTCCTGAAGAGATAATCTTATTTCCTTTTCTATTTCCTCAATGTTTGCTATTGCTTCTTTAGATTCGGATGTAAATGGAACATTTACAGAAGCCACATGAACAAGAATTATAGCCGGCCCATATGGCAAGCCTTTTCCTCCTTTCTGTTCAAGCCCGTATCTACGCCAGTCAATATTTTTTATTGCTTCAGTTATTACACAACCTCCTTCTTGATAAAGCAATGGAACTCTATTTGCAAATCTCAAAATTTCTACTCTTTCTTCTGATGGTAAATTTCCTCCATAAACTATTCCTGTTTCCACCATAAAAGGAGTTCCTGAAAATACACTGGGGCTTCTGGTATTTACCGCTATAAATTCTGGCGAGAGCATCTGGGTTTCTTTTCTCAATCCTTTTCTTATAAGCTCTTCTCCTATGGGAGAAAGACAATTTGTTGGTGGTGGAAGAAACTTTGTTTGTTTAAATGCTTCTATAATTTTTTTTGCTTCTTCAAGAGTTATTTCATTTGGTTTCATTTCCTCATTAAGTCCAGCTTTTGATAAAACCTCTTTTGCTTTTTGTATGCTTATTGACGAAAATTCATTTGCAAGAAAAGTACTTATTTTCCTTGCATTTGTTTCCTTTAGCATTCTTAAAAGCATACCAATTTCTATTCCATATGGATGTGGCTTTATTTCTTTTGGTTGAGGAGGCATTTCATTTGTTGCTCTTTCAAAAATTATTTTGTTTCCGTCTGGCTCAATTAAAGTTATAGAAGCATAAGGATTAACAATTGCACTGCTCTTTAGATATTCATAAACGCTCTGTTTTCTATTTTTTATATATTTCCCTCTTACAAAAACTTCTATTCTTGTCCCGCTTTTCTTTTCCCAGTGAACCAATTCTTCTTTTAAAATTTGTGGAAAATTTCTTTTAGTATCTATAAAGAGCTCTAACCTATGCGCTGGAAAACCTTCTCCTATTTTAGACGTAACAACCGCTGGCTTACCAGTAGTGAGTTGAGCATAAAGTACAACCGCAGAAATACCTATCCCTTGCTGCCCCCTCGCCTGCCTCAAGGTATGGAAGCGCGAGCCGTAAAGCAGGCGAGCAAAAACATGTGGAATCTGGCTTTTTACTATTCCAGGCCCATTATCTTCAACAATTATTTTATATTCATCATTTTTTACTTCGCTTATTTCCACCAATATATCTGGCAGTATGCCAGCTTCTTCACAGGCATCGAGTGAATTGTCAACTGCTTCCTTCACACATGTTATTATAGCTCTTGTAAGATTATCGAAGCCAAGTATCTGTTTATTCCTTTCAAAAAATTCTGCAACAGATATTTCTTTTTGTTTCTTCGCAAGTTCTTCCGCTATATTCATTTATATAAATAATAGCTCGATGATTTAGATTTTTCTATTTGTGTAAGAAAGAAAATTGTGGCAAAAATTTGAATTGAAACAAGAACAACTATGAGTATGTTTATAGAGTATTCATATAGAAAACCTGCTAAAGAAGAACCAAAAAAGAAAGCAATTCCATATGAAAAATTGAATATGCCGTATGCAGTTCCTCTTCTTGCAAAGGGAATTATATCAGATATACCAGCTCTCATAATTGTTTCATGCGCTCCCATCACAATACCCCATAAAAAAATTCCTAGTAGTATTAAAAATTTAAAATCAGAGAGAATAAATACAGATGAAAATAAGGTAAGAATAGGAATTATCAGAAGAATTTTCAGTCCATAGCCTCTTTCTTTCATTTTATCATATGCTTTCCCTATAAATATTGATGCTATTCCATCTATTGCCATTGCAAGTGCATATACAAGAGGAATCTGGTAATCAGAAAAAATATTTTTTGTCTTAAAATGATAGCCAGATATTGCAAAACCTATAAAGCCAAAAGTTGTAATGAATGTAAAAATTGTATAATTTAAGAAAATTTTAGGCATCCCTCCCTCTTCTTTACTCTCTTTTTTTTCTATCTTTCCAGAAAAAATATAGGCAAAAAGAAGGGCAAAAATTAGTAATACAAAAGGAATCCACATAAATGTAAAAGTCAATTTATAGTCAATAATTAAAACATTTTCTTTATTTAGAAAAGCAAAAGCAAAAATCAAGGGGCCAGCAACTGCCCCAACCTGATCAAGTAATTCGTGCAATCCGAAGGCGAGGCCGGAGCCAACTCTTTTTGTTAGATGAGAGATAATTGTATCTCTTGCTGGGCTTCTTAATGCCTTTCCGATTCTTTCCATTATTATAAAAAGACCGGCAATTTGCCATATATTTGCAAATGACAGCATTGGTATAAAAGCAATCATTGTATAACCAATAAAAGTAAAAAGCCAATATGCCCCAGTTCTATCAGAAAAATATCCTGAAAATAAGCGAAATAAATAGCCAATAAATTCACCAAAACCAGCAATAAACCCGACTATTAATGCATTTGCTCCTAATATTTTTAAATACGGACCAACAACTCCTCTACTTCCTTCATATATAATATCTCCAAATAAACTAACTATCCCAAAAATTATTATCAATTTTATTGCTAAAGATTTTCTTGAATTCACAATCCTGTATTACTAATGCTGATAAATATCTTTTTTGTATTTAAAGATAAAAACATCTATAATTTTAAGTAACATTGGTAACATTTTTTGAAAAATCTTTTCTACTTTCTTAGCCATAACCATTATTTTTCTCATTTGTGGTGCTCCAATTCCAGGAATTGTTTCAAATTTTAATATCTTCATTCTTTTCCTTTCTTCAACTATGCTTTTTCTCTCTATATAAATTCTTTTTTGAAGGAAAATATGATTGAGGTAATAAGTTTGCAAATCAACTAAAATTCTAGCTTTTTAAAGGATGAGATAGCTTTATTTTATATCCTTTCTTCCATTGCTAATTCAATTAATGCTCTTTTCTCTGTTTTAATTTTACCTTCTTTTATATTTCCATCGTTACTATAGCCTCCTAGCATGCACATCTTGATATGCTGGGCTTTATCATGCTATCAACCCCCGAAAGTTAGAAAAATTAATATATATCATTTTTATCCCTACATGAAATGAGATATTTAAAGATAGAAAAAGATAAAACTTATGAATTTCTTGAAAAATTGAAGAAATATGGGAAGCTTTACGCTCCTGTAAAGATATCTGAGAAATTTTATATGAGAAAGGAAATAGAAGATGTCAAGGAAATAGCTTTTGATTATCAGCGCACTTTACTGCCCCTTAAAAAATATTTTCTTCCAACAACCGAAAAAATGTTTGATATAGATATTGAAAAAAATGAATACAGGGAAAATCTCGAAAAGATTGAGCCATTTGTTATATTTGGGGCGCATGCTTGCGAGATTGTTGGGCTTAGAATTCTTGATGGAGTTTATTTAAATGTTTATCCTGACATTTACTATGCAAGGCGCAGGAAAGCTGGAATAATAATAGGGCTCAGCTGTTTGCCAGATGAGTATTGTTTTTGCAATTTAAGAAGAACCGATTTTGTTGATATAGGGTTTGACCTGTTTTTCCATGAATTACCGGATGGCTATTTAATAAGAGTTGGGAGCCAGAGAGGACATGAAATTGTTGATGAAAATATAGATTTGTTTAAGAAAGTTGAGCAAAAAGATATAGATGCTTTTAGAGAATTTGAGGAAAAAAGGCAGAAATCTTTTAGGTACCAAGGAAGCTTTGATAATATTCGATACATTCTTGAATTAACAGCAAATGATAAGCTATGGGATGAAGAAAGTGAGAAATGCCTCGGATGTGGAAATTGCACGATGACGTGCCCAACTTGCAGGTGCTATGATGTTCAGGATATACCTAGAATAGATTTTAAAAGAGGCGAAAGAATAAGATTCTGGGATTCATGCCAGTTTAGGAGCCATGGGCTTGTTGCAGGCGGACATAATTTCAGGGAAACAAAGAAAGATAGATTTTTTAATAGATATGTATGCAAAAATTCATATTTTTACCCTCTTGGCACTTCATACTGCGTAGGATGCGGAAACTGTACATATTTTTGCCCCGCAAGCATCGATTTTCAAAAAAATCTCGATAAGATAAGAAGCAATTATGGGGTGATACATGGATAATGTTTACTCAGTTTATAAATGCAGAGTTCTTAGAACTTATGATTTGACCGATGAGGAAAAATTGTTTCTTTTTCGCTTTGAAGATTCAGCAATAGCAGAAAAATGGAGCTTTATTCCTGGGCAGTTTGTTCAGCTTACAGTTCCTGGCATTGGAGAAGTGCCAATTTCAATATGTTCATCACCTATGAGAAAAGGTTTCTTTGAATTATGCATAAAAACAGCTGGAAGAGTAACTAAGAAAATACATGAAATGAAGCCAGGAGATATTGCTGGAGTAAGAGGTCCATACGGCAATGGCTTTCCAATTCAAAAATTTGAGGAAAAAGATTTATTGCTTATAGGTTGTGGAATTGGGATGGCTCCTCTTCGCTCAGTTTTTATGTATGCCGTCGATAATAGATGGAAGTTTGGAAACATTACAGTTATAAACAGCGCAAGAACAGGAAATAAGCTTCTTTTCAGAAAAGAGCTCGAGGCAATGCGTGATATGGCAGAAGCAGAAAATATAAGAATTATTCAAACAGTTACACGCGACCCGGACTGGCCTGGCTGGGTTGGCAGGGCGCAGGAGCACATAAGGCATGCAAATACAAATCCAAAAAATTCTTATGTATGTGTCTGCGGGCCACCTCAAGTTTATCATGAAATTTTTGAAAAGCTAATAGAAGAAGGATATAATCCTCGCAATATATATGTAACTCTTGAAAGAAGAATGAAATGTGGTGTTGGAAAATGCGGGCATTGTATTGCAGGCTCATCAACTTTCTTAAAATACATATGCATTGATGGTCCTGTATTTGGATATTATGATATAATTTCAGTATCTGGCCTTATATGAGGGAGAAAATGAAACTAAAAATTGGTATATATGGATTGACATCGTGTTACGGCTGCCAACTTAAGATAGCAAGCATAAAAGATATTTTAGAAATTTCAAACAATTTTGAAATAGTTTGCTGGAAGATGATGTCTAGCAAAGGAGAGATTGAGCAATGCGATATAGCATTTGTTGAGGGTAGTGTTACAACAGAGAAGGACGAAGAAGAGATTAAGATGATAAGGGAAAAATCTAAAATTGTTGTTGCAGTTGGCTCGTGCGCAATTCATGGGGGAGTGCAGGGCTTACTTCTTGGAGAGGATTATAAAAAGATTTTCACGGAAGTGTATGGAGAAAATTTAATTGAATATAAAGCAAAAATTGGAGAGCCAATAAAAAAATATATAAAAGTTGACTATAATTTGCCAGGTTGTCCACCAGAAGAAAATGAAATAGTGTATTATCTCGCAACTTTTGGAATGGGAACATACCCAGAAGAGAAGGATTATCCTGTTTGCTCAGAGTGCAGGAGAAATAGTTATCCATGCCTTCTTATAGAGAGAAATGAGCCATGTCTTGGTCCAATAACAGTTGCGGGATGTAATGCCAGATGTCCAGCTCATAATGTTGCATGTATTGGATGCAGAGGAGCATTGCCTTATAATGTTGCTTGGTTTGATTCACTCGCAATGATTTTCAAAAATAATGGGATTAGCAAAGAAGAGATAAAGAAGAGGATGGAAATATTCTGCAAGCAGAGTGAAAAGTTGAATGAAATGATTGAGAAGGTGTTTGAATGAAAATAGAAAGAGAAATAAGAAATGACCATCTTGCAAGAATAGAAGGAAAAGCAGGCGTTGTTGTTGAGATCGGTGATAAGATAAATGCAAGAATAAATGTTACAGAAGGGCCAAGATTTTTTGAGATGCTTGCAAGAAATAGAAAATATGAGGATGTGCCATCAATTTGTTCAAGAATATGTAGTTTCTGCTCAATACCACATAAATTAACTCCTATAGAAGCAATAGAAAAAGCTTTGTCTATTGAAATTAGCGAGCAGATAAAGGAAATAAGAAATATGCTGTACTTTGGAAACATTGTTGAGAGCCATGCACTTCATCTTTTCCTCTTTGTTTTTCCAGATTATCTTGGTTTTGCAGACGCATTCTCAATGGCTAAAAATTATCCAGATCTAATGAAGAAAGGTTTAATGCTTAAAAATTTTGGAGCAATGGTTCAAGAAATTATAGGAAAAAGAGAAATACATCCTGAAAATCCAGTTGTTGGTGGATTTGGTAAGCTTCCAGATGAAAAAGAAATAAAAAAAATAATTCAGAATGGAAAAGAAGCAATGAGAGCATCTATTGAATTAGTTGATTTTATAGTTGAATATGAATATCCATCTTTTATGAACATGGAAAGAAACCATCTCTCAATAAAGCCGTATAATAGCTATGGAGTTTATGGAAATGAGATAGTTGCTTCTGATGGAAGCGCATTTAAAGTAAATGAATACAGAAATAATATAGAAGAAAGAGTTATTCCTTATTCATTTTCAAAAGTTAGCTATTATAAAAATTCGCCTTTTATGGTGGGAGCACTCTCAAGGCTGGTAAATAATAAAAATTTGATTGATGGTAGTGCTAAAGATTTGCTAAACAAATATTCAAATTTTCTTAAGCCAGAAAATTGCTTTGCAAACAATTTTGCTCAAGCAGTAGAAATAGTGTATTTTATAGAAAAAATTATTGAAATTGCGGAAAAAATTAAGATAAAAAAAGAGGAAAAAGCAAAAGGAGAAAAAAGTGGGCATGGTTTTGCTGTCACCGAAGCTCCAAGAGGAATGCTGATATATGAAGTAAGGATAGAGGATGAGATTGTAAAATATATGAATGTTATAACTCCTACTGCAATGTTTTTGCCAATGATGGAAAAGGATGCTGAAAACATGGCGAAAGGTATGTGGAATAATGGGTATAGAGATGTAGAGCTAATAGGTAAAAAAGTTGAGATGGCCATAAGAGCTTATGATCCATGCATTTCATGCAGTGTTCATGCAATTAAAAAATGAATCTTGTTGTTTTTCTCGGAAGCAGTAATGGCGATGATTCTGCTGGCTATGAATGCTATAAAAAAGCTATTTCAAGAATAAACGCAAGAATGCTTTTTCTTGGAACAGATATTTTTGAAATTTTGAGAAAATATGAAAATGAAAAAAGAGTAATAGTTGTTGATGCTTTCTATGGAGTAAATGATGTTATGCATCTGAAAAATGAGGAAATTTTCAATTTTACTTCAAGAAGTGAGCACACTCATTATATCTCTCCAATAGAAGCAATAAAAATTTTAAAAGAAGTTGGCTTTTCTCCAGAGGAATTGCATCTCGTAGGCATACCTGCAAAAAGTTTTGAAAAAGTAACATACACAGATGAGATGATTGAAAGAGCTATAAAAATTGTAGAGGAATTATTGAAATGATTTACAAGCCCTTTTCCGCAATTTCTCCAACTATTGGTAGTTTAAACATTTCCCCTTGATACGCTTTTAAAATAAGAATTAACCAAAGTATAATAATTAATATCCATATAATCCATGAAATAACTGTAAATATGTACCATAATCCATGCCAATACCAGAAACTCAAGCCAAAGAAACCTCCAAAAATTATGGATAAAATCGATAATGGAAGAAATGTAAATATTGACTGCTTCGCGTGGAATCTCACAAATTTACTATCCTTCTCAACTATGTAAAAAACTATTCCAGTAATCCATCCAAGCACATAGCAAAGGGCGCCAGCCAAATTTTCTTCAATTCCAAGAGATGTTTTTGCCATAAAAAGAATGAATTAAAAATTTATATTTTTTTTGTTTTATATTTTTTCCATTTATTGCAGAAATCTTCTATTTCTATTTCGTCAATATTTTCTATTTCTCCATGAATTTTTGCAATTAAAATTCCGCCATTTCCCTCATTTTTATATATACGAGATGAAAATATAGTAAGGCATTTTTTATATACAATTATTCCGTTCAAATTGTAATCATGCCCTCTTATAAATGCTTTAGCTCTTATTTTTTCTAAAAATTCATCTAAATCTTTTTCATTGTAAATTATCCCTGCTCCTCTGTAAATATTTGCAATTTCAGGATCACTCCATGTAAGGGATTCTATATCATAAATATCATTTTTATTTATTTCTTCAATTTTTTTATCCTTAATTATTCCTCCATGAGATACAAAAACATTATTTAGCAAACCAGCAAGAGGCATTTCTCTGAAAACCTTTACATATTCACGATATTTATTTCCCATTTCAATTTCAAAATCGTTTGGATAGCATGGAATTGCATAATTTGCTTCATGATTTCCCTTAAGCAAAAAAATTTTATCTGGATTTCTACATTTTTCCATAAGCAAAAAATCTACGTTTTCAGATGCTTCAACATCAGCAGGAGCTCTGTCAATGTAATCGCCAAGAAAAACAAGAAAATCAAATTTTTCTTCATAAAATTTTTTCACTATTTCTCTTGCAACTACTGCATCGCCATGCGTGTCGCCCGCCACCATAATTCTGCCGCGTAAGCGAAGTAGCGATGGCTCTTTTTCCATTATTTTTCTTGCAATTTCAAGATAGCTCATTTTTCAATGTAATCCCAATCTACTTCATAAATTTCAGCCCAATGCAACACCTTTTTCATGATTTCCTCATTTTTGTAATCCATTGCATCAATTGTTGAATTTATTTTTTCTGGTGAGCTTTTATATGTGCAATTTCTGTATATTAGCTTGAAGGGCATTTTCTGGAATTTTTCATATGAAGAATTAGTGAGGATAATTGATTTATAAACATCTATCACAACTCCTTTTTTTACCATTATATCATCTATTACAATATAGGATATTCTCTCTCCTTCAAAGCTCAGCTCATCTATGCAATTTCTCCAGTCATCTTCAATCCATATTTTAGATGGTTGCCAACTATTACCATTTTTGTCATATGTTGTATTGAAACCATATGCAAATAAGAGATTTGATATTCTGTGATCAGATAATATTAAAGCATCTTTTGGCAAACTTTTATTCATCCATTCAACTAAATTAAGAGTATTTTCTGGAATTCCTTCGCAAATATTTGCTGAATATTCTCCAAGAGGATATATGCTTATAGCATTTGTTATTAGGAGAACTGAAATAAATAATGCAAATGCATTATATGAAAAATTTATTTTTTTAATCCCTTCATAATTTTTAATATTTCTAGCTACATAAATTATTCCATATCCTACAAATATTGCGAGTGGCTCACTTAAGTATTCAATGTGTCTTTCGATATAAATTGATTTTAAATCAAAGGATATGGAAAAAATTATTGAGGAAAAAATTGCAAGAAGCCATCCCTTTATATAATCATTTTCTATTTTTATCCATCCTATCGCGCCGAAGCCACCTATCAAGGAGAAAGGAATTGAAAATGCTATAAATTTAATTGAAACATATCCTAAGATAAGGAATTGTCCAATTGCTACACATATTGTTGTTATCAATGGAACCATCAAAAATATTAAAAAATTGTTTTCAAATTCAATTTTTTTAAAAACAAAATATTTTCTTCTTAATTTTACAATAATGAATGATAAAAATAAAAGAACATAGGAAAGAATTATTACATCAAGAGGAGCAAGGTGTTTTCCTTCCATAAAAAGATAAACCGGTTTT
Organism: Thermoplasmatota archaeon; assembly: GCA_038818725.1. Taxonomy (GTDB): domain Archaea; phylum Thermoplasmatota; class E2; order UBA202; family JdFR-43; genus JACIWB01. The sequence continues at coordinate 12,367 of JAWAYL010000020.1, forward strand.
GCAACAAAAGCCCAGTATAGGAATGTAAATGTAAGGGAAAAAAGAATGTAAAAAATATCTTTTCTAATATTTTTGCTCCATGAACTGTTTTTAAAATTATTCCAGAATATTGCAAACATTATTGATATAAGATAGAAATATGTTGTGAGGTGATGGGAAAATATAAGCAAAACTGTTGATATATACAAAGGAATATACCATTTATTATCTTTTTTTGTTTTTAAATAAAATAAAAAAGAAAGAAGCAGAAAAAAATGTCCTATTGTAAGAGGAGCAGAATGAGATGTTTGATAAGCATGAACTGGAAAAACAGCAAGTATTATTGAGCACATCAAAGCGAGCTTTTTTTCAAAGCCAATTTCTCTTGCTATAAAGTAAAATATAAGAATGCATAATCCTCCAAAAACTGGTCCAACAATTGAGAGGGCATAGATTTCATTTATTCCTAAAAAACATAAGATTGAAGCAGATATGTAGAGGGTTGGAAAAAAGTTATAGGAAGAACCCCATCCAGTATAATTTATAAAAATATCCTTTGTTTCAATAAATTTTTTTGTAAGATAAAAATATATTCCAAAGTCATTTCCCCATGCCCCATATAAAATTATAGGAATTGCTCTTAAGATAATAGCAAATGCTAATATCGTCAGTAGGAATAAATTTATCCTCTTCATTTTTAAATTTAATTGATTTAAAATATAAAAATATTTTTAAAATATTCACCAAAAATTTATAAACAAGAAAAAAAATTAAGAGTGTGAAAAAACTCGCAGTTATAGTAGCATTATTTATATTGCCAATGCATTTTTTAGCTTTAGAAAGCACATCAAAAATATCAGAAATAATAGATGCTGTAAACGAAGAAATGCTTCTATTTTATGAAAAAAGATTGCAAGAATTTGCCCCTCGCCCAACAGGTAGCGAGGCCTGCGATTCGGCAGCCGATTTTATATTTAGTGAGTTTGAAAAAAATGGGCTGGCGACAGAATATCAATGTTGGGAGAGAAATGGAATTAGTGGGAAAAATGTTATAGCTACTCTTAAAGGAAAAACAGACTTTGTTGTTATAATTTCAGCCCATTATGATACTGTTGAAGTATCTCCTGGAGCAGATGATGATGGCTCAGGTGTTGCTGTTGTTTTAACTTCTGCAAAAATTTTATCTAAATATAGTTTTCTTCATACTATAAAATTTGTTGCTTTTTCAGGTGAGGAACAGGGTTTATATGGAAGTGAATATTTTGCAAGGAATGCATATAAAAGAGGAGAAAAAATAATAGCGGATATACAGCTTGATGGGGTTGGTTATGCAAAAGAAGGCAAAAAAGTTAGAATATCTTCAAATGATGCATCTATTTGGATTATTGATATAGCCGAGCAGATAGCATCCGAATATAGGAAGATTGATTTAGAAATCAGCAGACACGATTATATGGGTAGCGATCACAAATCTTTTTATAATTATGGATATGAAGGAATATTTTTCTTAGAATATGAATTTAATCCAAATTATCACACTTCTGAAGATAAAATTGATTACATCAATATAAGTTATCTTACAAAAATTTGTAGGCTTGCTACCGCAACTCTTGCAACAATTGCAGATAAAGAGGTGAATTTGATGGTAAAAATTGTTCAGCCAGAGATAGGAGGAATTTACTTTTCTGAAAGAAAAATAGTTGAAATTAATAATCATGCTACAATTGTAATTGGGAAAATATTTGCTCTTGTAGAAGTAATTTCGCTAAAAGATATTCAGAAAGTTGATTTTTATCTTGATAAAAGATTTTTTGGAACAGTTTATGAAAAACCTTATAAGTTTGAATATAAAACTCTTTCATTTTTAAATCATAAAATAAGGGTTTTTGCATATAGCGATGGAAATGTTGATGAAAATGAAATAAATGTAATATGCTTCGCATAATTGATAAAAAAGGAAGAAAAGAAAAATGTGTTTTATGCGGTAAAATAAGTGAGGAAATTTCATCCGCTTTAAAAATATGCCTTTCATGCATTAGAAATAGACCAGATGAAGCAATTAAAATAGCAATTGCTGTTCATGCTAAAATAAGAGACGAATTCCGCCTGCCTGCCATGCCGCCAGTGGATGAGGATGGCATAAATTGCAAGTTATGTATAAATGAATGCAGAATTGGAAAAGATAAGCGTGGCTATTGTGGGGTAAGAAAAAATTTGAATGGAAGAATTGTCAGTGAAGGAAGAATTCATTCCTATTATGACCCTCTTCCAACCAATTGTTGCGCGAGCTGGTTTTGTGAAGGGAGTAAGGAAATGGGCTATAATTTAGCTGTTTTTTCTTATGGTTGCTCTTTTAATTGCATTTTTTGTCAGAATTGGGAGCATAAATGCATTGATGCAGGCGAAAAAATAGATGAAAATATCTTACTTGATAAGGCAAAATATGCAAATTGTATATGCTATTTTGGTGGAACACCAGAACCGCTTTTACCATTTTTCCTGAAAGCAAATAAAAGAATAGTTGAAGAATGCAAAACAAGGATATGCTGGGAATGGAATGGGACAGGAAATAAAAATTTGGTAAGAAAAGCAGCTGAATTTTCTTATAATACAGGAGGAGTAGTAAAATTTGATTTGAAAGCATTTGATGAAAATTTAAATATTGCTCTAACTGGCATTTCAAATAAAAGAACAATTGAAAATTTTGAGATGATAGCAAATGAATTTAACAAGGAAAATCTTTTAACAGCTACAACCCTCCTTATTCCTGGATATATAGATGCTGAAGAGGTTGAGAAAATTGCAAAATTTATTTCATCTCTAAATCCAGATATACCTTATTCGCTACTTGCTTTTCATCCAGACTTCAAAATGATTGATATGCCATTTACAACAAGAAAACTTGCTATGGATTGCTACAATGTTGCAAAGAAATATTTAAAGAAAGTAAATATAGGAAATGAGCATTTATTATGGTAAAGTTTTTTTAATGCTTTCTGATTATTTTTATGGAAAGAAAGCCAGCGGTTGCCGGCTCCTTCTATGAAAAGAATAAAGAAGAACTTATTAATGAAATAAAGGAATGTTTTTTAAAAGGACCTGGAGAAATTCCTCAAGCTAAAAAAGGAAAGGGAAAAATAAAAGGGGTTGTTGTTCCTCATGCAGGATATATATATTCTGGATATGTTGCTGCTTATGTTTATCATGCAATTGCAAAAGATGGTTTTCCAGATAAATTTATAATAATGGGACCAAATCATTATGGATATGGCTCACCTGTTGCAATTGCAACAAAAGGAGCATGGCTTACTCCTTTAGGAAAAGTTTTTATAGATGAAAGTGCAAAAAAATTGGCGAAAGGAATAATATCTGAAGATGAAATTGCCCATAAATATGAGCATTCAATAGAAGTCCAAATACCATTTCTTCAATTTCTTAGTGATTTCAAATTCATTCCAATATGCTTTGCAATTCAGGATTATGAAACTGCCAGGGAAGTAGGAGAAATAATATATGAAGAAGATGCTTTAATAATTGCAAGCTCAGATTTCTCACACGTTAGTTTTTCAAAATTTCCTAGTAAGGAGGATATAGAAGAAGTAAGAAAAATTGACAGAATTGCAATAGATGAAATTCTAAGGATAGATGGTAAAAGATTAGTTGAAAAAGTAGAGGAGAATGACATAAGCATGTGTGGCTATGGAGCGGTGGCGGCGATGCTTGAAGCAGTTAAAAGAAAAGGGGCGAAAAATGCAAGGCTGCTAAAATATGCAACTTCATATGATGTTGAGCCCGGCACATATTGCGTTGGATATTCAGCGATTGTTATTGAGTAAGCTTTAAAGCTTCCTGAATTTTTGATTGAAGTTCATTTATTTTTTCCTTTAGTCTGTTTTCCTGGCTTTCCATTGTTTTTTTTCTTATTTCAAGGCTTTCTTTTTCTTCCTGCAATTCCTTAATCAGCTTATTTTTTTCAGATTTTATTATTAAGTTTCCTACTCCTTTATACACGTTTGCATTTTCATCTATTTTATTTAATTCTTCAAGAGCATCCTCAGCATCTCTTAACCTTATTTCAATCTGCAATTTTTGCTGTAAAAGCAATTCCATCTGCTGCTGGAGTTGTTGCAATTGTCTCAGTTGATTCTGCACTTGTGGTGGCAAATCCTCAAATTTTGTTGCCATAAATTGCTATCTAATTTAGTTATTTAAATTCTTGGTTTTTATCAAATAAAAATTTTTTTTTAGAGATTTAATTTAATAGAAAAATTTATTTTATTTTTAAATATTAATTTCATGAGGAAAATTTTATTGTTTTCAATTGCCTTGCTCGGAATACTCTTTTTATATTTTATTTCATTGCTTGATAAACCAGTTGAAATAAATCCAGATGAATTTTACAAATATAATGGAGAAAAAGTAAAAGTTAGGGGTATTGTAAGAAACAAGATTGGCAACTTAATAGAGATTACAAATTACGATGCTCGAGGCCTAATTTTTTATGAAAAAAATGATGAAATTAATTATGGAGATGAGATAGAGGCAATTGGAAAAGTAGGAGAATATGGGAACGAATTTATTCTTTATGCGAATTTTTTAAAAATATTTAAAAAATGGGACGAAGATACGATTTCTTTACCTTATCTTCTAGAAAACTATGAAAAATATGTAAATTCAAATATTAATGTTACTGGATATATTTATTCTGTTTCAAAAAGTTATTTTTATCTTACAGATGATTTGGTCGATTATAAAATAAAAGTGTATTGCGAAAATTTATCGTTAGAAAAAGGTGATAAAGTATTTGTAAAAGGCTTTTTCTATTATGACGCGCCGCAAGCCTCTTTTTTCATAAAAATAAATCAACCATATCATGAGGTAAAAAAATATGATTGATTTTATTCTCGTAATTCTTTTTTCATTAATTGGCTGTTTGGCTGGCGTAATAACAGGGCTTGTGCCTGGATTGCATACGAATAATATAGCTGTAATGATGATATTTCTTGCTTCTTTTGCGGATAAGATTCCTATTTATTTATGTGTGTTGATTGTAGCGTCTGCAATTTCTCATACTTTTTTGAATATTATCCCATCTACTTTTATAGGAGCGCCTGATGAGGATAAGGCGTTAATTGCCTTGCCCGCTCATTTGATGCTTATGGAAGGAAGGGCATATGAAGCAATTGAAATATCTGCATATTCAAGTTTGCTATCTGTTATAGTTTCCTTAATTATTCTTTATCCATTTAAATTTATACTCACCAATCCTCTAAATCTCTATTATATAATTAAAGATATTACCCCATGGATCCTGATTTGTATCTCAATCATGGTAATTTTTACAAATAAAAATTTTGTTTCCGCACTCCTAATATTTTTAATTTCTGGTTTATTAGGATTAGTTATATGGGATATGAATTCTTCATTTCTTATAAAATCTTCTCCTATTTTTCCAGCATTGATTGGACTATTTGGTTTACCAACATTAATTTATTCCTATAAAGCAGATATTCCAGAGCAAAAAATTGAAAATAAAAAGAAAAATACAGGGAAAAGAGGGATAATTGAAGGAACAATTGCAGGTGGCATTGTATCGATTTTGCCTGGGATAAGCTCTGCTGTTGCAACAACAATTGTAATGGCAATTAAAAAAGAGAGAAGTAAGGAAGAAGTAATATCCGTTCTTTCTGCAACAAATACTGCAACAAATTTTTTTGTTATAGCTGGACTTTTTCTTATTTTAAAGGCAAGAAGTGGTTTTGCAATCGTTTTGAAGGAACTCATTTATATTGAAAAATGGGAGGGAATTATATTTCCTCATCCATTTAATTTATTTCTGATTGCTGTTATAATCTCCGCTTTAATTTCATATTTTGCAACACTTTATTTTGGAAGAAAATTTGCAAAAAATATATCAAAAATTTCTTATAATCTTCTTCTTAAAATATCTCTTCTTATAATAATTGGGATGGTTATAATCTCAAATGGGTGGAAGGGAATAATAATTTTGTTAGCTTCTTCCGCTATAGGAATGCTATGTCTTGAATTAAAAGTAAGAAGAAGTGTATGTATGGGAGTTTTAATGGTTCCTGTTATAATATCACTCTTGAAAATATGATTTTTTTATTTCTTCCATAAAATCATCGATCTCTATTCCTTTTCTCTTTGCATATAAAATTGCTGCAATTTCAGGATAAACTTCCATATTTCTGCTTAACTCATCTATTTCTTCCATTATTTTTTTACTCCCTATATTTAATTTTTTTTCTATTCTGCGAATAATTCTTGAAAAAACATCTCCTCCATAATATTCCCGAAGCTTATTTTCATCAAATTTAAAGCCAAGAGGTATTTCAACTTCTTTATAGTCAAAATTTGGTTTTATCATATTTTCTTCTATTTTTATATAATTTCTCTCAAGCCCCTTTTCTATTATTTTTTTTCCTTCTTTTGGAGTCATCCATCCCATCTCAAATGATAGAGTATTGAATATATCTTCCTCCTTTAATTTATCTCCTTTTTTGGTGAATAAAAAAGCAAATAATATTTTTAAATCATCCATTATTTTACCCTCCTTATGAAATCATCTAATATTTTCCATATTTGAAGCCCGCAATCGCAATCTAAATCCTTTTCAGTAACTATTCCTGCGAGTTTATATTTTTTTGCTTTCTCAATATCATCAAAAATAAAAATTTCATTTTCAATTGTATTTTTTATTTCTTCAAGATATTTTTCATCCATACTCCGAATAGTTATTTTTTCAACACCACATACCAGTAAATCAAAAACATCATTTAAATCACTAGGAAATGCATCAACCCATATTTTTTTGCCAATCAATTTATATAATCTTAAATTTGGTGCCCTCTTTTTTCCATCCATATCAATTACATAAACCATTCCATATTTTTCTATGAGCTCTTGCATCAATTCAACCATTTCTTTCTTCTTCCATACTTTTTTCTCCTTTATTATCTTTCCTCTCCTTATTGTAACAACAGGGATTTCCTCCATCAATCAAAATTATTATATCCTATTTATTTTTTCTTGTGCTTGCAAAAATAATTGTGCGCGGCGTTGTACAAGGCGTTGGCTTTCGACCTTTTGTTTATAGGATTGCAAAAAGTTGTGGTCTAAAAGGATATGTTCTTAATCTAGGATATGGAGGGGTTGAGATAGAGGTGGAAGGTGAGAAAAAAAAGATTGAAGAATTTATTTTTCTTTTAAATGAAAAAAGACCACCTATAGCAAAAATTGAAGAGATTGAAATTAGATATGGTAAAGAAAAAAATTATAAGGATTTTGAAATAAAAAAGAGTAGGGAAAAAGATAAATCTTATCTATCTTCTTCTTTACCACCTGATATTGCAATATGTGAAGAATGCATTTCAGATATTGAGAAGGATAAAAGAAGGAAAAACTATTTTTTTACAACATGCACAAATTGTGGGCCGAGATTTACAATAACAAAAAAATTGCCTTATGATAGAAAAAATACAACAATGGATGAATTTAAAATGTGCAAAGAATGCAAGAAAGAATATGAAAACCCTATGGATAGAAGATATCATGCTCAAACAAATGCGTGCATAAAATGCGGTCCAAAAATATTTTTTAAAGGAAAAGGAATTTTCAAGGAAGGAGAAAAAGCTATATGGGAAGCATGCAAAATGATTTTGGAAGGAAAAATAGTTGCGATAAAAGGAGTTGGAGGATATCATCTTTGTTGTATAGCAAAAGAAAATGCTATCTTAAGACTGAGGAAATTACTTGGAAGAAATGAAAAGCCTTTTGCTCTCATGGTGAGAGATGAAAAGATGGTAAAAGAGATATGCTACATAAAGAAAGAGGAGGAAAAGATTTTAAAAAGTTATTCACGCCCTATACTTTTGCTTGAAAAGAAAA
>JAWAYL010000021.1:0-19853 GCA_038818725.1 Thermoplasmatota archaeon
TGATTGAACTGCATAATTATCTGTTGCATTCCATATAATATTTTCAATATTTCCAACATATAATATTTCTCCTCCATTTGGATAAATAACTTGCACATTTGGAGGGGTTGTATCTTTTGGAGTTACTGTTAAATTTACTCTAATTGTTGCATTTCCTCCATTTGAATTTATTGATATATTGCAACTATAATTTCCAGCAATTAAGCCAGTGGTATTTACTGTTAATTTTATATAATCATGTTCTCCTGATGAGGAGCCGCTTGTTATATTTAATGAAAGCCATGTGCATATTTCAGTTAAATTGTAGTATAATATACCATTTCCGCTATTCCATATTTCAAGAGTTGAATCAGCTATTGAATCTTGTAATAAAGTGAAATTAAAAGAAGATGGGCTATATGAAAGAATTGGAATGATTTTTCTTATTTCAAATGTTGAATTGCTCTCATCATATCCTAAATTGCCTGCATAATCATAAGCAACTACTTTAACTTTGCAATTTGTTGAAGGAGTATCTGGAATAAGCCATTCATATATTCCATCATTTTCAGTTCCTATAACTAATGGATTGTATGTTATTCCTCCATTTGTTGAATAATAAATGTTTATTGATTGAACTGCATAATTATCTGTTGCATTCCATATAATATTTTCAATATTTCCAACATATAATATTTCTCCTCCATTTGGATAAATAACTTGCACATTTGGAGGAGTTGTATCCGCTAAAACAACATTTACACTTCCATTTATAACTATTAAATCTGTTGAGCCATGAATTATTGCACTTTCAATATTTATAGAAGATGAGCCAATTCCTATGGCAGTGAAGTTTATTATTGCGAAAGTGCCTTCCTGCGTTTTTAGCGAACTCGAGACCGCCATTATGTAGCTTATCTTTCCAGCGGAATTGTCTATAACTATGGTCAAATCCCCGAGCCATGTTTCAAACATTCCACCATTTGTTACGCTATTTGCCCTTAAAACAGACGGATTAAATGAAATATTGCAAGCAGCAGATGAGACAGGTGAGGCTGGAGTAATATTTATTTTTACGGAAAATGAAGAATTAAGATTTATTGTTTGCAAGGTTGGAACTATCCCTATTACATGCTTGCTATCAGCACTTGTTAAATTCAAAGAAGTCAGAACAAGCGTTAAACATACTATAACTTCCTTCTTCATTTTTTTCACCTTTTATTATGTAATATAAAACTCTATTTAAATTTTCACAAAATAAAAAGAGAAGGAGGGGAGCTATTTTTTGGGTTTCTTTTCTTCTTTTTTCTCTTCTTTCTTTTCCTCCGGCTTTTCTTCTTTTCTTCTTCTCCAGATTGCAAAGAGAGCTATTGCTATTATTATAAGTATTATTATTATTATCAAATACAGCCATATATTTACTTTTTCAGCTTTTATCTCAATCTTTATTGTTGTTTCTGCGGTTGCTCCATCATTGTCTTTTACAATAAGAGTTACATTATATGTTCCTTCTTTTTCATATGCATGCTTTGGATTTCTCTCATAGCTTATATTTCCGTCTCCAAATTGCCAGGTATAATTAACTATGACTCCATCTTCATCTGTTGAAAGAGAGGTGAAGTTAATATCTTCTTTTGGTTTTGGTTTATCTGGAGAATATGTTATTAATGCTGTCGGTGGCTTGTTTCTTACTTCTATTATTTGCTGTGTTGATGCTGTTGCATTCTTATCATCTTTTACAGTTAGCTTAACTATATATGTTCCATTATCAGCATATTTATGTCTTGGATTTCTCTCATATTTTATATTTCCGTCTCCAAAGTCCCATGTCCAATTTACAACGCTTCCATCTTCATCTGTTGAGAGGTCTGCAAATGTTATTGTATCTGTATCATATGGTTGCAATGGGCTATAGGTAAAGTTTGCAACAGGTGGCTTGTTCTTCTGTATGATAAATGAAAATGTTGAAGTAGAGCAAGCATTTCCAGCATTATCAACTGCATAATATTCTACAACATGGCTTCCTTCAGATGAAACAGGATGACTACCAGATGAGCCAGATATTGTATATTGTGTGCCATCTACTTTATATCTTATTTCTTTAACTCCAGAAATTGCATCTGAAGCAGAGAATGAAATTGTTACATCTGTTATATATTTTCCATTAACTATTGTGCCAGTCAATGAATGACTTGCGGTTGGAGCGCTTTTATCTATTTTTATTGAAATGCTTTTGTTTGCTTCCTCATTGCCAAGTTTATCAATGCTATAATAATAAATTGTTGTCTGCCCTTCTGTGGAAATCGTAAATGGCTCAGTATAGTTAATCCATGAGGCGACGCCAATCCTGTAGTATGTTGCATTTACTCCTGCTCCACTATCGCTTGCAGTTAAATTAACAACTACATTGCTCTTATACCAACCCGCCTCACCTTGTGTGCCACTTAGGTAAGGAATTGTTAATGGCGGAGTATCATCAACATAATATGTTTTATTTTCATATGCAGTATTTCCTAAATTATCAATTGCTCTTATTTCTAAATAATGCAATCCTTCTCCTTGCAATGTAAAGTTTTCTTCTGCTAGCCAATCACTCCAGCTTCCATACCATATGCGATATTCTAATAGCATAAGCCCGCATCCTTCATCATTTGCTTTTATGTTAAATTGAGTTATTGATTTTACATATTCTTCATATTTTGGTTCTCCTACATTTAATATTATTTCAGGTGGAATATTATCTACATAAACAACTTTTGATTTTATTTCTTCAATGTTTCCTAAATTATCAATGCTGTAATAGTAAATTGTATGCATTCCAGCTGAAACTGTAAATGGCTCACTATATTCAATTGCTGGCAAATCATCAATCTTATAATATGTTCTATCTACTCCACTTCCTTCATCACTTGCAGATAATGTTATAAGCGTTGAAGATCTAATCCATTCTTTTGTTCCATCATAGTAATATGGCAAGCCAAATTCAAGAGTTGTTAATGGTGGAACATCATCAACATAAACAACTTTTGATTTTATTTCTTCAACATTTCCTAAATTATCAATGCTGTAATAATAAATTGTATTTTGGCCTGCTGATATTGTAAATGGTTCATAATATTCATTCCAATTTCCTTCATCAATCTTATAATATGTTTTATTTATTCCACTTCCTTCATCACTTGCGGATAATGTTATAAGCGTTGAAGATGTAATCCATTCTTTTGTTCCATCATAGTAATATGGCAAGCCAAATTCAATTTTTGTTAATGGTGGAATATCATCAACATAAACATTTATAGAATTATGCTCTTCTTCATTTCCTAAATTATCAACTGCCCAATATGTTATTGTATGCTGTCCGCTTATCTCAATAGTCAGCATTATATTTGCGTTTGTAACTATTTGCTCCACTCCTCCATCAATGCGGTAATGTATTTCTTTAAATCCTGCCCCGCTATCTGTTGCATTTATATAAATAGGAGTTGTTGGAAGAATATAGTTTTCATATTTTGGTTCTCCTATTTCAATGGTTGATGATGGTGGAGTATTATCTACATAAACAACTTTTGATTTTATTTCTTCAATGTTTCCTAAATTATCAATGCTGTAATAATAAATTGTATTTTGGCCTGCTGATATTGTAAATGGTTCATAATATTCATTCCAATTTCCTTCATCAATCTTATAATATGTTTTATTTACTCCACTTCCTTCATCACTTGCAGATAATGTTATAAGCGTTGAAGATGTAATCCATTCTTTTGTTCCATCATAGTAATATGGCAAGCCAAATTCAAGAGTTGTTAATGGTGGGGTTAAATCTGCTTCAAGAGTTGCATTCTGAGTTATAATGTAAAGAGATGGATAAGTATCGAGATTTGTTATATTTAGATTACTTCTTCCTGTTTTCTTTGCTTCGAATTCTATGATTGCAAGTGTTCCTTCTTCAGTTACTCCTGGAGCTGGTGGGATTTGGAATGCATTTATTGTAACTTTTCCATTGACATTATCTATTGTTGAAGCTAAATTATCAAACAATCCACCATTTTTTATCTCTGTAACATTGAAATATTCTGGATTAAATAATAAATCAAAGCCAATAACAATTATTTCATTCCCACCTGGCTTAAGAATAATGTGAAATGTTGCCTTATCATTTGTTATTTCATATTCTGGCTCAATTAACAGATAAACAGGTGGATTTTTAACATAAACAGTTGCATTTGTAAAAGCAAGAGGATATGGATTATTTTGTGGGTCAACAACATAGCATGCATCTGGAATGAATTTTATAAATGCATTTCCAACAATATTTTTCGCTCTAAATGTAACTCTCGCAAAAACGCCGCCAGGGACAGGGACAAAGGAAAAGCCCATGATGTTATCTATTCTACCATTGGTGTTATTTATTATTCCGTTGCTCCCTAAATTACTAAACATTTCTCCATTTGTAACATTTATTGCTTCAAGAAGAGTAGCGTTAAATTGCAAATAGCATTGCACAGCAAAAATATTTTCTGCATCAACTATAATATCCGCAACAAATTCTTCTCCAAATTCAATTGAAGCAGGAGCGACTATTCTTAAGCCTGGCTGATAAACTTCTATATGAACTGTTGCAACATCTGTTAAGCTACCATCGCTTATTGTATATGTAAAGCTATCGCTTCCATGATAGCCGGGAGAAGGAGTATAATAAACATAGCTTCCATCATATGTAACAATTCCATGTCCTGGCTGAGTCACGCTTATTATTGTTAAGGTATCTCCATCTATATCGCTATCGTTTGCTAGAACATCTATCTTATTATTTGATGAATTCATAACAACACTTGCATAATCGTCATTTGCAATTGGCTCATCATTTATGCTGTTTATTGCAATATAAACTGTTGCAATATTGCTATAAGCTTGCCCATCATATGCTTTATAAGTAAAGCTATCTTCGCCGTAATAATTTAATGAAGGTGTATAGGTAAATGAGCCATCTGAATTAAAAACAACGCTTCCATGGCTTGGATTGCTTACTAATTCAGCAGTTAAAGTATCTCCATCAGCATCATTATCATTTGCTAATACTCCTGGAGCATTTACAATTAATTGAGTGTCTTCATGTGATACATAATAATCATCATTTGCAACAGGTGGAGTATTTTCTGGCGGAGGAGCTACTATAACTGGGATTGTAATGCTATCAGTTGCTTCGTCATCATCCATAACAGTTAAAGTTACTTCATATGTTCCAGCATCGCTGTATTGATGGGTTGGATTTTGTTCATAGGCAAAGCTTCCATCTCCAAAATTCCATAGCCATGAAACAATATAGCCATCGATATCATAGGATAAGTCAGTAAACTGAATTGTTTCGCCTACTTTCGGATTTTCTGGGCTATAAGTAAAAGCTGCAACTGGTGGCTGATTTGGCATTTCATATGGCGCTTCAAGCCATGGATTAAATAGAACATTATCGCTTACGCTATCTCCTAAACCAGACGGATTCAATGTTGAATGATATGGTCCGCTTGCATGCCCCCACCAGTTATATGTTGCGTTTACTCGATGATCTGGGGAAGCATCGGTATTGTATGCCCCGCGTATATTTCCAAAGATATTATTGTAATGGATGTTGATATTTGAGGAACCTATAATATAGAAGCCGTAGCTATTATTATATACATTGTTAAATGTTATATTGCAATAAGTGCTATAATAAAACTGGATCCCACTATTTGAGTTGTTAAATATATTATTAAATGTTATATTATTGCTTTCACAGTATTCTTCTACCTGTATTCCATTATAGTTGGCATATATGGTGTTTAAAGTAATATTATTGTTTCGAGCATAATAATCTAAATATATACCACGCCAAACGTTATGATGGATGTTATTTGAAATTATAATGTTATTGGTTGAAAAATCCGTCAAGTAAATTCCTTCCCCATTACCATATACATTGTTTGAAACTATAATGTTGTTTGAGCCCTGATACTCGAATATAATACCATAATAATTGTTATATATTGTGCAGTTTTCTATTTTACCATTTCTTACATTGTAAAAAGAGATACCGTTATTATAAGCATTATAACCACCATGGATTGAACAATTTCTTATAACGAAATATGCGTTTGTATTTGAAATTGAAATTCCATGATATGAGCCAGTGCTTATGTCTATATCCCATCCTTCTATTATATAAGGGTCACTTGCTGTTCCTGAGCCACCCACAACACCATTTTGTGGCGTAAATTGGGCATTTCCACTTATTTGAATTGGTGCATGGGGTGTTAAGCCATTGCTTCTAACTTCAAATGGCAATGAGAATAAAAGAATAAAAGAGAGGAAGAGAATTATTCCTTTCCTTGTGTTTTTCTTCATCATTTGTTTCACCTCTTTTTAACCAGTCCATTTTGCTATGAGCAAGTAGATGTCTCCTGCATCTATTCTTCCACTTCCATCTAAATCATATTTCTGCACTGTTGGCCAGTCTGGACTGCTTGTATCTTTGAACCAGTTTGTAATTATGTAATATAAGTCAAGAACATTAACGCGCCCATCTGCATTGAAATCTTCTGGTATTGGTGGTACATAGCAACTTGCTTCTGCTGTTGGAGTTGTTGATTTTGCATTTCCAAGATTATCTTCTGCATATGCGTAGAACTGATAATAGCCAGGCATGTAGTAGGAGAATTCACTTGGCTTGTAGATAAAGCTCCATGTATTGCTTGCTCCATTATAGCTTCCATATTCTATCCATTCTGTCCATGATTCACCATCTGGGCTATATCTGAAGTAGAGTTTAATCAATTTAACGCCTGCAATTTCATCATTTGCATTTATTGTAACGCTAAATGGCATTGTTGAATTATTTCCTATTACTATGGTTGTTGTTGGTGGGCTGTTATCTATTATGAATTTCTGCTTGCTTTCGTTGCTGAATTGTCCGCGCATATCGCTTGCCTTGAAGAACAAGTGATAAACAACGCCTTCAATCAAGCCAAATTGCTCTGGTGTAAAGCTTATGCTTCCACTTCTTGCTCCATTGAAACTTGGTGAGCTATACCATGTATCACCAAAGCTCCAGTATATCTTATCCAAGCCAACATAGTTTTCTTCTGGCATATCTGTTGCATTAAGGTATATAATCGTGTTGCTTGTTATTGCATGGGCTATTTCTCCATCAAGCTCTATTTCAATATTTGGCTGTCCATATTCTTTTGTTATTTCTGGCGGTTCTCTATCAAGCACAACAAAGCATTCAGCATCATATGTTCCATGATAATATGGTGGCGTTTCTTTATTGCCAAGGCAATCATATGCAATGCTTATGAAGCGATACCATCCTCCTCCTTCTGGGGCATTGAAGCTAAATGTTTGATCTGGCACTGCTAAGCGTTGCTCATATGGAATGAAGAATGTTGTATATAACTGCCAGTCACTCCATGTTATGTTGTTCTCGCTATATGAGTAATATACCTCTACTTTGCATACTCCAACTGGTCCGCTTATTTCCGCCCCATGATCAACTATTTCCACTACTGTAACGTTGAATGGAATTTCTTCCTGTTCATATGGAATTATTTCATCTACTCTTGAAGTTGGTGGCATATAGTCAATGTAAATATGCTGTTTGCTCTTCTGCTTGTCCTCAACATGTCCTACATTATCAACCGCCCAGTGGTATAGTTCAATTATTGTTTTATTCAATGTTGGGCGTGCATTGAAATAATCCTCAATTGTTGCATCTGGATTATTTAATATTATCTTAACTGCTTCCTCTACTGTGAACCAATGCTTGTTATGTGTTTCATCTCCTCTCTTCCATAGCAATATTGGAACTTCATTCCAGAACTGATACCATATTTCATTTACTCCACTGTCCCATATGAAATCATCTGTTGAATTTAGCCATATCTTTGTTGTGTTTGTTACCCAGTGAATTGTTTCTCCTCCTGCAATTGTCTGCTCTACATATGGCATCTCAAATTCTTTCTTGGTGCGAGGTGGTGTGCAATCTATAACAACATCTTGCTTCTTCTCTCCTTCTGTCATGTTATTATAATCATATACCTGCCAGTGTATTTCATATTTACCGCATGAGAAATCAACAAGAGAGCCAAGATGTATCCATATTCGGAAGTATTCTCTATATTTACCATAGGATGGGTCATATTCATAATATTTGTCATATTTGATTCCATTCTCTTCATAGCCCGCCATCCATTCATAAGCGGTTGTCCATGGAATTAAAGTCTGCCATTCTCCTGCTCCGCCCATTACTTCTCTTACTTTAACGTTGTAATAGCCAGTGAAGCTTATGCTCTCAACATGATACCATCCATTGTTATAAATTCCGCTGTATGGTGGCAACCATTCAATATACATGTAGTCGCAGTAATTCCAC
Organism: Thermoplasmatota archaeon; assembly: GCA_038818725.1. Classification (GTDB taxonomy): domain Archaea; phylum Thermoplasmatota; class E2; order UBA202; family JdFR-43; genus JACIWB01. The sequence goes on from JAWAYL010000021.1 coordinate 8,387, forward strand.
AAGCCGTCGCCATTGCTATCAATGTAATCAGTTATGCTTCCAGCGGCAGCGCCAGCTATATAAATTGTTCCTTTCTTAACCTGATTTGTTATAAGCTGAACAGTTGTCTCTCTTGTTACCCATCTCCATACTGTATAATTCACATACCACAAGCCTGCCTGGCAATATGGATTTTCTGGCAAATCTGTTGTATTTATTATAACCCATGAGCAGTTCTGGAAGTAATAAACATTTGAAGTTTCATTGTAATATAACCATCCATTGCTTATTTCAAATTCTAAATTGCTTTTCGGTTTGCTATCATCTACTCCAACATGCCATTCAACTGGCTCTTCTGTATTGCATAAATCATCCTTGCTGAAGTAATACAGCCAGTGCTCGCATCCTTCTGTAAAGTAGAATGGCTCTTCATAGTGCATCCAGTATATCCATCCACCAAATGGTGGTGTTTGGTTAAACCAGAATTTGCTGCTATTGTTGAATTGTATTAAATCTGCATAGCTTGAAACAACTATTTCGCTACCATTTATTGCTCCGGGTGTAGATGGTGTTGGATAGAATTCATATTTGCCAGCACTTTCATTATACCATACCCATCTATAATATGTATTATTCTGCCAATTATATGGATATACACATGCATCGCCATAATGATTTGCATAGAAGTGCACATCATCATTTATGCATATTACTTCTGGCTTCTTATCTTGTGGCTTGTAATATCCAGTTATATTCCATGCACATGCATCTCTTATTAGCTCATATTCATTTTCGTAAAGTGTATCATATGGTCCGAGAACAATAATGCTTCCCTTGCCAGAAACTTCTCTATAAACAACATATGCATTACTGCTGTTATAATTACTTACTGTAAGAACTACCGCATTTCCTGGAAGCTTGCTTATATACATCTGTGCATCTCCACCCACGCTTGAAATTATCTGTCCAACGGTATAATCTTCTGTTATTTGATGAGCAAGAGCTATCTTCTGGTCATTATCCCATGAATCATAATCCCAATATGTGTTATATCCATTTGAACCAGCTGCAGATGGCCACATATAGCCAGAATATGCAGCAAAGCATACCGCGCTATCTCCACAAATTATTCTCTTTCCTTCATTGAACCATGCATCAACATCATCAAGCCACTTGTTTGGCACACAATTATCTGGCAATATCAATACATCATAGCCAAGCAGTGTTTCATAATCAAGAGTTGTTATTACATTAACATAAAATCTTCCTTCTGGGTCATCTGTCAATACATCATAGAATTCATCATAGTTATTCGATTCTCCTCCACTCCAGTATGAACAATAATACCATGATGGATAATATTTGCTGTCATAAATCGCAACCGCTATACGCGCTGCATTTCTTGGTATCCATGGATGCTCTGCCCAAGATATGCCAAGCCATGTTTCTGGAGCAATTCCATCTACATACCAGCGCTCATGCTTAAGCTCGCTACTATGGCATAGCTTATCTTTTGCAAAGTAGTATAAATCATGTGTGCAATTCTCTGGCAAGTGGGCATCGAATGATATATATCCAACTCTTTCATCTTTATCATACTCACTATTATCATAGATTACCCACCACTTATAGTTATAAATTTCCTCATCTTCTGGAGTTATTCCTGGAATTTCTTTGCCACTAACTTTCTTATCTCCAAATCCTCCATCATCAATTTTGCCATATTCATATCTCCAGTAGATTGCATCTATTCCAACTGCACATTCATTTAGTGGCATATCATAGGCACTTATTGTTATGTTAGCACAAGCTCTTAAGAAGCCATGTGAAGTTATATCAGCCCAGAATATTGCCCAATATTCATAATTACCTGCTGCTGAACCATATGGAGTATAGAATTCAAATACTATTTGGATATCCTGTCCATAATAGTCCCATAATGATATATCTTCTATTTTATCATGCACATCACTAGAGAATTGTTTCAAAAGATGCCATGTTCCAAATTCATCTATTAGATATACATATCCATAAGCATGCGCATATCTCTCGAAATAATGCCTGAAAGTAAGATTGCTGAACTTTGGCAGATCATAAATTATTGGTGAATATAGATATTCTTTTTGCAAATCAGAGCAGCCATGCACAACAGCAGCATCTATTACGCTTCCATCAATCCATACATATTGCTCCCATCCATAATACCAGTTGCCAGCATAATAGCCACTTCTGCTCCAATCTCCGTATTCGCTCAAGCTATCTGTTGGTGGGAATCTTGGAACAGCTGTCGATGCAACTGTATGCTTATACATATCAAATTTATCTTCAAATACCGCTGTTTCAACTTCTCTTATTTCAAGTTTAATATCATCAATGAGCCATCCTAAATCTGTTGTATAATAATCACTATAGAACCTGAATCTTATCTTTATTACCTTTCCGATATAGTCACTTATATCAATGAATTCCTGCACCCAGTCCCTTGCTCCGCTATAATATCCAACCTGATGCCATGTTCCATCATAAACTTCAACATATGCCCTATCATCATAATCAGCATCCATATCATATTTATGCCAGAACATAAGCATTGCTTTCTTGCCAGTATAAGCGGTTAAATCAATTTCCTGGCTTATGAGTGCATCATTCATGCAGTTCAAATAGCGTGGAGAGCTTTCTACTCCACAATACCATGAATGATTTTTTGAATGATATGCATAATCTGTTATATGCCATTTGGTTGTGTTAAGCATCAATCCATTCCAGTTTGCAAGTGTATTAAAGTAATCAAAGAAGAAAACTTTTGTTGCATTACTTATTGTTACATTATCTATAAACACACCATTATATCCATAGCTATAACCATCATTGCTTACAAATCTAAATCTTATCCATACAGTTGAATTTCCAATATACTGGGATATATCTATTGTCTTTGTTATCCATCCATCGCTTCCACTAATTGTTTCAAGAATTGTCCAGCTAATGCTATCATTGCTTGCCTCAACATATAAATAATCTCCGCTATCAAGATATCTCCATATATTGAATGATAAATTAACTATACCTGTCACACCAGATAAATTAACTGGATTTTTCATTGTAAGTGTATCATCCCAGTTGCACGCATACATTCCTCCACCATTTGGAGCATTTCCAAGACTCAAATCACCGCACCAAACCGCTGGGCGAGATGGCATTGTTTCGCTCCAGCCAGGCGTTGGCGGCGATGCTACTGGCAACCTATTTACCAGCATCCAGTAGCTTGTCTGCTGTATCTTTAAGTCTTCTATCTGCCAGCCATAGCCATCTTCAACATCATCTTCAAGCAAAGTTTCTATTCTATGGATTGCTCCAACCCATACATCATCTATTAACAAGCCATTATTCGGGAATGAATCGCTTAAATAATAGCAATAGAAGCCAATATAAACTTCTTCGCCTGCATAAGCGGATAAATCAATTTCTACATGCCTATACATTGTATCGCTGAATATACCAGAGTCCCATACTTCTACAAATGCACTTGTATCTGTTTGGCTACTAACGCTATTTATTCCAACCTTCAAACCGGCTGAGCCACCATAATAAACTTTATACCAGAATGTTAAGTTTCCATCTTCTGGAATTGTTATCTTTGGAGTTATGAGCCATGCATTTGCAGAGCCATCCTTTCTCCATGCCATTGCTGCATATCTTCCAGAATAAGCAACCTTAACCTGCTGCAGGAATAATGGTTCTTCTGATTTTATGCTCCATGTGCTTGCAGTGCCATTTACAACCGCCCATCCATTTCCAAATGGGGCTTCAAAATCTTCATATAATGAAGTTGTGGTATTTCCAATTGCTCCATGCTCTGGTAGCGTTTCGTTTATAACTGGCTCAGATGCGTCTACATAATATGTCTGGTGATGCAGTGTGCTGTTATGGCAGCTCCTGTCTTTTGCGAAGTAATACAAATCATGCTTGCATTCTTCATTGAATATTATACCCACGCTATTATTATATATGAACCACCAGTAGTTTGCTATTTCTGGCACATCAGGCTGAAGCTCGCTTCCATTTACTGCAGCTGGATGCCCTACTTGCGGATAATAGTTTCCATTCCATTCATATCTATAATAGATATTGCTTATTCCAGATGGATGTTCTCCAACATCATAGGCACTTAAATTGATTCTTGCTCCCGCTCTTAAATATTGAGTCACATTCTCTACTTCCGCCCACCAGCTCCATACTCCCCATCTGAGGAATTCGAGATTATCATAAACATTAACAGTATATATTAAAGATGAGCCCGCTGGAACATTTATTGTATATACCTTGTAATTTACATCACTTCCATTTTCAAGGGTTATTCCACTATCACCAACAATTTCCTCAACATGTAAGCGTAACAATAAATCATGTGTCATATCATTGTTGTATATTGTAAAGTTAATGTATTGTATCTTATCTTTATATTGTCCAGATGGATTTGGTTTCCATCCATCAGCATAGCTTGGATACCATGCATCTCTTACATGGAATGTTCCTTTAAGCCAGTAAGTTTCGTTTGCAAATGTTTTATCAACATCTATTTCAACGGGTGTATAATAACCATGCTCTGGATGTTCTTTTATTACTATTGGTGTTCCATTATCTACTTCATAAACCTGCATATAAACTGGTGTATGATGGCAAACATTATCTTTTGCCCAATAATAGAGCCAATGCACACATTCTTCATAGAAGTGTATTCCAACATTTTCATCATATTCATACCATAGCCAGTAACCATTGAAGAATTTGTTAATTTCATCCCAATCATAGTATTGAGTTATATTCACAATTTTTTCTCCATGAGGAGCATCGGTTTCATTCATTGGATGATGATTAACTTTAGCTGTTGTATTGTCCCATCCAATTTCATAGGCATAGTATATTCCTTCTATTCCACTTGCACATGGATTTGGCATATAAGCCATTATCTGGAATTTCCAGTCATATCCTTCTCTCATTTCACCGCTAATCCATGCTTTTCCTCTTGTATATAAATCAAACTGATTGAAATACCAGGATGCGGCGCTTGCGGGCGAGCCATGCGCTTCGATGTAATAGGTTGCATTTGGAGTTACACTTATTCCTGGCTCAAATTCGAATATTATCCAATCTTCTCCAAAGCCAGTTAAATGCTTTGTTGCTGTTGCTAAAACATTGAAGCTTTCATCATGTATATAAACTGTTACATCAACATCTTCTATCCATTTCAGATATAGAGCGGTTGCATTTATATAACTTGCATTTGGTTTAAATGTCTGTGCATCCCATGGCCATGGAGTTGAATCGAGGGCTTGCAATGTATCTACATTACTTCCTTTTGTCTGGAACTGGTCAACAAATACAAGATAGTCAGGCATATCCTTTGCAGTTAAATTAATTCTATCACACGCCCTTATATATGAAACTGGCTTTAGTTTAATATCTCCCTTAGCTCCATCTACAATCACCCATTCAGATGCTTTTCCTGTCTTTGTATTGTTTAATGTTATTATATGTGTTGTTGCGTTATATGAAGTAGAGATGTAATAATTGCTGAATTCTGGATATAATTCATGCCATAAGGAGTCTACAAATCCTTCTTTTCCTCCAACATATTCAATGTATATGGATTTATCATTTGTTTCATTGTATAAACGCGCAGTATATGTTACATAATCACTAAATGCCTTATAATCTTTCCATTCTGATTCTTCTCCTGTCTGGTTCTTGAGGATTATTCCATTATTGTAGTCTACGAGTTCATAAATGTTGCAATATTCTGGATATAATTCATGCCATAATGAACCAATTTCAAATGGTTCATTTCCTCCATAATATACAAGATATTTGTCATTTGTTTCATTGTATAAATACAGTGTATATGCTATTGGTTCAGCCAAATACAAGCGATATACACCATATTTTTCATCATACATGCATGCATACCAGTTTCCGTCTTTTTCAAATTTATATTCCAAATAATATTTTCTTCCATATTCTGGATAAAGTTCTTCATAAACATTTTCACTATATGGATGTAGATATATTGATTCCTCATCTTTATAGCACCATGGATGCTGTTTGCTTACTTCTGGCTCAAACTCATCAACATAAATTTCCTCTACAAGCACATCACTTACTATTGAATTATCAAGCCAGTCACTTGCATTATAGAAGTAATAAATCTTGTGATAGCATTCCTCAGAGAAATGCAAAGCAATGGAAGGCGTCTGTGGAGTAATCTTCCACCATAGCTCACCACTTATATTCACAACCTCTCCATATTGAGTGTCATCCATGCTTACAGGATGCTTTTCTATATAAGGCGTTGTGAAGTTTGTATATTCATATCTGAAATAGAATACAAAGTCGCGCCAGCCAACGCCGCAATTTGGTTCATCAGTCAAGTTAAGATAAAATTCCTTGCATGCCCTTACAAACATCTTACCAGTTTTCTCATCATAGTAGAAGCCATGTTCAGGCGGATATTCAACTTTAAGCTTTGGCGGGCTATTATCAACATAATGGGTTTGATTTACAATTCTAATATTTCCAACATAATCTTCAGCTCTCATCTGCAAAATATGCTCGCATTCTTCATGGAATTTAACTTTTGTAAAGTTAACGGTGCTATTTTTTGCAACATACCAATATGCACCATCTACATATGTAATATTATAATTTCCACAATATGTATCTGTTTCGCTGGAAGGATGCCATGTTCCAGTTTCATTAACATATATTCTATACATTAAGCTCTTCAAACCAACTCCATTCATACATCCCTCATCCCATGAATTCAAGTCAAGAACTGCCTCACTTGTAACCCATGTTTTATGGAGATAATCATATGGATATCCATATAGTGGGCAATATAATATTACATTTTCAAGGAATTTTGAACGGCCTGCATATGCCCATTCAAGTGTTTGGGTTGAAATTATTATGCAACCATTTCCCCAAGATGTAACAACAAATACTGGCTTACCATCTGCTGTTAAAACAATCTCACTATTTGCTGGTAGATTTGTTAAATATCCATGAACAGAGTACCCCCATAAATCAAGTTCTTCATCTGTTATTACATTTGGATAAACAAGCACATCATGCCCTGGAATTGCTATATCTACATAATTATAATAATATGCAGTATGTGTAAATCCTCCTGGCATTACATCCCACGAGCCACCATACCATCCTTGGTCTGCTGCATGAATTTCAAGCTGTCCGCCATTAAATGCATATTGTTCAAACCAGGCAAGATTTGCCTCAACTGCATCATAGAATGATGTTGTTTGGTCATTTGCTATAATTACTTTATCATACTGGCTCAAATCAACATTTCCAATATCAGATGAACCATATATATCATATGATATTCCATAATAATCAAGGACATCCTGTATTGAAGGCATGTTCCATGGATTATTGTCCATAAATATTGCAACATTTTCAATATCGCCACTTATCATTGTTTCATTATACAATGAATACATCTTTCCATACATATATGGATAAACTGGATAATATTCAATCTTAAAGGTGAAATCCCATGAGTAATTTGCTTGCCCATCCACTATTGCAAACCCATCTGGATATGGTCCAGCAGATGGATAATTGCTCTGTGCCATCCATTTGATTGGTTGTTGGGTATTGTTGTAAACAAGTTTAATCCAGTAAGTAGCACCTTCTTCAACATATAATCTTTTACTCAAGTTAAATTGTATCCAATCTGATTTATTTCCACTTAAAAATATATGTTCTGATTCATCAAGCTCTGTTCCTGGCTCACCATTGCTATCATTATAGATTTCTATATATATTGGGTAAGCTGAATCAAATGTTCCAATTAAATAAACACTTATCGCATCAATATAGCTCCATGGAGCCTTAAAGCTCTGATAATCAGCTGGATATGTAGATGAACTATTATTCATTTGTGTTTGCTCTGCTTTTATAACTTTTTCCACTGTTTTATTTATTGCTGGAGGTGTGCAGTCAACCATATCCTTTTCTTTAAATGAAATATTGTTTCCAACATAGTCAATTGCCCATATTTCTGGCTCATGGAAGCATTCCCTATATTCTTCTGGCAAATCGCAGAAGCGGAATAAATATGAAATTTCTCCATATTTTGGATTTAAATCCTTTACAACAATTTTTATATTTTCAACATGCCATTTTAGCTGTGAGTTATTAAATCTTATATAATCACAGTAATCAAGTGTTCCATTTCCATTATCATTCCATTCAATGATTTTATATTCATTGCTATTATTATACCAAATTGAATTTAATGGTTCTGTCAGCAATTCTTCAAGTTCTGTTGTTGTAGTATTTACAATAAATGTTCCATAGCTTTCATTATAAAGTTCCATTGTTATTTCAGCAAGGTTATCAACAACAACAATTTGCTCAACAAGTGTAAGGAGCTGCTGTTGCCCTTCTGGAACCCTTGTCTCATTCCAGTAAATGTTCATTCCAAATTTCCACACGCCTACGCCTCCACCACATCCACTATCTGTTATATTGAACCAGAAAGGAGTTGAGCAATTTACCCATAGCCATCCTTTCTCATCGACATATTTTGGCTCTCCTATTGTTTTATTTATAGTTGGAGCGGTTGCATCAACAGCAATATCAATTGAATGTTGTTGTGAAATATGGCCAAGATAATCAACCATCTGCCATTTTATTTCATGGAAACATTCTTCGTTGAAATGCAATTCAACGTTAATAAAGCCAACTCTCTTATCAGTATCATTTATATCATTATCATGAACTTTTACTTCCTTAATCTTTGTATAGTTATTTGGCTCATTTGGATTCCACCATACTGAATAATTAAGCCATTCTACACCTGCCGCACATCCTTCTGGCAAATCATATGCATATATTATCATTGGAGTACATATTTTAATTGCTGTATAGTTGTGCCCGCCATAATTTAAAGTTGAATTTGGCTCACCAAAGGAATAGTTGCTTACTGGAGCGCTATTATCAACATAATGAATTTGGCTATTAAGCGGCTCACTATTGCTTCCATTTTCAGCATAGAATTCAATATAATGCTCGCATTCCTCAGTAAGATTAAATGGCTCATCATATTCTATCCAATTCCCTCCGTTTATTCTATAATATATTGCTTCATAATCTCCTTCTGCTTCAAGAGTGAATAAAGTATCGCTTGATACATAACTTTTTTCAATTCCATAATACCATGCGTGACTTGATGATTTGCTTCTATGCTCGCTTATATGCCAGTAGCCATTGTATGTCCAATTCCCGATGCCATTTTCAACATCATCGCTGAATGGAACATTTCCCCCAAATTCAGTTATCTTTATATCATCTATATACCATCCTTCCCAGTAGTTAAAAATAGGATCTATTGTATTAAATTCAAATATTATTACAATTTCATTTGGAACATATTCTGATATATCAAATGTTTCATATACCCATGAAGGAGTTACATTGAATCCACTTGAACCATAATAATTGTATTCTGAGCCATCTGCTGGATTTTCTGCTGGATTTAAAGTAGCACTTGGATTTCCTCCTGGCTTAGTAAGCAAATTCCAGTTATATCCTCCATCAGTTGAGATAGATACATTCATCAAATCATATGCTGCTGGCTCTGCTCCTTCAATCTGCCACCATGTCCAGAAAGAAAGCGTTGCTACATCTGCTGTAACATTTATTACTGGAGAAACAAGATATCCATAATTTGTTTCGCCGTTATCATAATCATATTTTATAAATTCTGGCTTACCAACTGTTTTTGTTGTAACAGGTGTTCCAAGAGTAATATTAAGCCACATATACCCTTGCTGATCAATCTCGCTTGCTTCAATGTAGCGAAATGCCTTTCCTTCTCTCCCATCATAAGTAGCAGTTGCAAGCAAAGGATCGCCATCAAACCATTCCATCCATGGTGGAGATGATGGTCCTCCTCCAAGAGTAATGCTATACATACCACTTGCATCTGTTATATTTTCTCCCCATGCTCCCGTAATTTCATCTCTCACCCTTACAGTTGCTCCTTCGAGTGGTGTAACCCCATCCTCCTCATATACATATCCAGTTATCACGCACGGATCTGTTCTTGCTTTTGTTAGCAGCGGAAGCATCATTAAGCCTGCTCCAAGTAACAGAACTACTATTGCAGCCACTATACCCTTTCTCAATACCAAACTACCTACAACATTTTTTTCTTTCATTTTTATCCCCCTAATAGATTGCATCGTTAGGAGAAATATATTCGCTATTTATATAAATTTCTATTTTTTTAGCCTTCATCTCTTATGCCATATTTCAAAAATAGGCTTTGTATCATTTAAATCAATAGTTGCATCGCCATTTATGTCAAATTTAGCATCACTGCCATTAAAATTTCTTGCAATTATAACCAAATCCTGAACATTTATCAAGTTATCGTTATTGAAATCTGGATTGAAAATTCTAACAAAAGCTTTTGTTTCAATTTCTTCATAATTATCAACATTATCTATTCCAACAGTTGATATTTTATAAAATCCAATTTCATTGAAAACGCATGTATAGGGCAAGCTATAATCAATACTTTCAACACGCCAATCAATCCATGTTAAATTATCATAACTATATCGATAATAAAATTCAACACATTTCAGCCCGCTTTCATTATCATATGCATTGCATTCAATTACTAAAGGTGAAACAACAAAAAATTCAGATGAGATAAATGTTTCTGGTGGAAAAGCATCTACTTTAACTGTTGAATTTCTAATAGCAAGAGCTTCGCCATAAAATTCTATATAGCATGTTCCGCTGAAATTAATAGTAAAATTTCCTGAATATAAATAAAAGCCATCGCCTGGATGCCATCCGTTATAATATATTCTATAATATATATTCCCTTCTTTGGTCATTGAAATATTTATAGGCGTTAAGGGTGAAATCCATTCTCCATATCTTGGCGAGCCAAATCTTATAAAAATTGATGCATTAAAAAAGCATTCGGCATCATATGTTCCATATGGTGGCGTTTCTTTATTGCCAAGGCAATCATGTGCAATGCTTATGAAGCGATAAAATGCAATTCCTTCTGGGGCATTGAAACTAAATGTTTGATTTGGCACTGCTAAGCGTTGCTCATATGGAATGAAGAATGTTGTATATAACTGCCAGTCACTCCATGTTATGTTGTTCTCGCTATATGAATAATATACCTCTACTTTGCATACTCCAACTGGTCCGCTTATTTCCGCTCCATGATCAACTATTTCCACTACTGTAACATTGAATGGAATTTCTTCCTGTTCATATGGAATTATTTCATCTACTCTTGAAGTTGGTGGAGTATCATCAACATAATATGTTTTATTTTCATATGCAGTATTTCCTAAATTATCAATTGCTCTTATTTCTAAATAATGCAATCCTTCTCCTTGCAATGTAAAGTTTTCTTCTGCTAGCCAATCAC
>JAWAYL010000022.1:0-19481 GCA_038818725.1 Thermoplasmatota archaeon
AACGCTTGGCCTTGTCTTATCTATCTTGAATGTTGTCATCTTTATGGGTGTTTCAACTATTCCAGAATTGCTTACTGAATAATATTCAATTGTATGCTGTCCTTCTACATCATATACAAATGGTGCAATATAGCTATGCCATGCTCCTCCATCGATGCGATAATATGTTGCTCTAACTCCGCATATGTATGCATTTGCTATAAATGAAATTGTTACATTGCTTACATACCATCCATTCTCTCCTGTTGTTCCGCTTATTATGCAAGTTGTTTCTGGCATTGAATATGCTATTCCAAAGCTGCATGACTTAATATCTTCAGTGCTTCCGTAAATATCTACTGAATAATATTCAACTGTGTAAAGTCCTTCCGTTGAGACCCATATTAAGCCAGTATAATTTTGCCACCCCCCACCATTTATCCTATATTTTATATATGCAACTTCATCTGGATCCGTTGCCGATAAGTGAATTCTAACTGTTCCTGTATACCACCCATTCGCTCCCATTGGTCCAATACAATTGCATGTTGTAACTGGTGGCTTATTATAGGTGGCTATTTTTACTTCTTTGTAATTATTGCTTGAATTCATGTCTCCATCAAGCAATGTTTCCACAGCTATCACATAATTGGTATTTTCTATCGCAGTAAATGGTGGGAATGTTATTTGTGCCTCCGTTCCTGGAACCAAACTATTTACTGTAACTGTCTCTGTATAGACATTATATCGCATGACTTTAGTTACAACAATGTCATCTAGATAAACTCCCTCATACTGCACTGCAGCATCACTTATCAGTAAGAAGCCAAGATAAATTATGCCTGTATAATTAGCATATCTTGTGATATCGAATGTCAAATTCTGCCAGTTTCTCCACGAAACGGAATAACCCCTTAGCGCATAATAGGATGCGCCATCATAGCTTACTAGCACATAGAAAACATCATAGCCCTCCTCTACGTCAATCCATGCCTTTAAACTAAGTGTAACTTGGGTAGCGCCGGCAACATTTATTCCTGGAGATAACAGCCAATTATACATGTCAGGGTAATAACTTCCTGTTAGTTCATCTCCACAATAAAATGAATGATTTGCACTCACATATTTCCTTGAGCTTATATGCCATAGGTTCACTCCATATGGATAGAATATTCCCCATCCATCCCATCCTTTTTCAACATCTTCTGAAAATGCGACTAAACTTTTCTCTCTGTAGATGCTGCATTTTACATCAAATGTTTCAGTTACTGTTCCATAATTTCTTACAGTCGCTTTTACTGAATAGTTTCCTGGTTCACAGTTCCCAGGCAACGGATAATCTATTGAAATAACTCCTGCGTCTTTAATTGTAATAACCAAAACATCGATTTCTTTAATATCATTTGCGGTATGTTCATCTTCTTCAAGCATTGTTTTAACTCTAATTATATATCTGCCTTCTTCAAAATTATAGTTATCAAAAACAACAGATTTCTGTTCTCCTACTTGTAGGCTCGATATTGTTTTCTCGTTTTCAAATACAACCCCTGCCCCTATTGCATACACATAAATGTCATCAAGATATAAGCCCGCACCGTTTATTGCCTTATGGTTGAATTTTATCGAAATGCTCTCTCCACTATATGCAGAAAGATTCACTACAAATTTAGTCCAGCCTGAGAAACTATTTAAATCAGTGTAATTAAGGCTAAGCACATTTGTCCACGGTCCATTTTGGGTCGGTCCAACACTTATATTGAAAAATTCTCCACTGACTGCTGAATAATATCTTCGGAGCCAGAATTCAAGATAATAGTTTTCACTTCCTAATGAAATAACTGGTGATGCAAGGTATCTTTCCCCGCTAATGTATGTTGAATATGCGGAATAAGAGCCACTATGCGGAACACTAGTTATTTGCCATGAATATGAACCACTAACTACAACCCTATTCCAATCCCCAAATCCTTTTTCAAAACCCTCGTTTAGTTTTATTTCTCCCCACAATTGTGTTATTGAGCAATTAACTGGTATATTTGTTTCTGGAACATTTCCAAAGTTTGCAATAGTTGCATTAACCGCATGCCATCCTGGACCTGTTAGATGCGATGGATAGTTTATTGCTACCACTCCTACGTCATCAAAGTTCCATACTTTTCCTAACATAAGGAATTCATCATTTGCAATATTTTCGTCCCCAGAAAGTTTTGTTTTAACACTTATTAGGAAGAATATTCCCTCAACACTTGCATCTATAGGAGTAAATGTCAAATATGTTGTCTCACCCGCATTTAGATAAGATATTGTTTTCTCTTCACTAAGGTAAGGAATGAGTGTTCCAGTGATAATCGAGACATCATCTATATAAATGTTTCCTCCCTGCTCAACTATTCCGGTAAATGCTATCCATGCGTTATTCCCAGCAACGTAAGGTGAGAGGTTTATAGTGTGAAGTTTCCATCCAGTTGAACCATCATATCTATAAATTGTCGTTATATTACTCCAGCTTATATTATCTAAGGAATATTGTATAACTATTCTATCTTTCTTTGTTGAATTTGTATCATGATACATCCAGAAGGAAAGTATAATCGTTGAATAACCTGTAAAATCTATTTGATCAGGATATAATCTTGTCGCTGAACCTGGTGCAACGGCTGTTCCAGAATTAAATCTTGCCATATAATAGCCACTATGAGGTGTACAATCTGGTTTTGTTCCTGATGCAACACTACTCCAATCTCCTCCTGTATAGACTACATCAACTTCATTCCAGCCAGCGGGCGGCTCAAGGTTTGATTCGAAGCCCTCCGTTAGAATGTTTGTTACCCCATCAAGCAAGTAGATAGAACAATTTACTGGAATGTTTTCCTTTGGAATATTTCCAAAATTCTTTATTGTTGCATTAACTACATGTACACCCACTGGCATAATTGCTGGTGGATAATTGATTGATGTTACTCCTACATCATCTATATCATTTATTATTACCATTATTTCCTTGTAATCGTTGCTATTGTTTTCATCCATAGTAAGCTTTGTTGTTACATTTATCTTATATGTATCTTCAATGCTTACTGTCCATGGGTCAAATACTACATAAGTCTGCTGACCAACAGCTAAGCCACTAATTGATTTTTCATTTGTGAATACAATTGCATCTGCTGAATTTCTTATTGTGCAATTTACAATGAATGCTCCTACTGGAACATTTCCAAAGTTTCTAACTGTTGCATTCACTGCATAGCTTCCAGTGAATTGTGTTCCAGTTGGATAATTAATTGAAACAACTCCAACATCTGGAATATCATTTATTATTAGTGATATTTCCTTATAGTTGTTGCTTGTATCCGCGTCGCCGTAGATGTATGCAGAGATGTTTAATCTATAAGTATCTTCCTCAATTGCATTCCATGAATTGAATTCAACAAAAGTTTGTTGCCCGGAAACTAGGCTCGATATTATTTGCTCATCTGTAAATACAATTTCATTTGCTGAATTTCTTATTGTGCAATTCACTACTATGTTGGTAATGTTTTCAAAACCAATATTTTTAACTGTTGCATTTGGAATAAACAATGTGTATTTAGGATAGGTTCCGGGTAGAGGTGAATTAATAAATTTAACTTCCACATCATAAGCTCCTTGCAGGAATATAATTGTTGTTTTTTTGTCATTCGCTGGAAAATCATCGTTGCTTAGCAATGTTGTTACATTTATTGCATACCATCCCGCTCCGCTATTAAACCAGTCCCATGGATTGAATTCAACATAATTTTCTTCTCCTATATTTAAACCATTGACTGCTTTCTCGTCTCCAAAGACAAAGTTATAAGTTGGCTCACCTCCAACCCTTACATTATCTATCATCCACCAGTAACCGTAATCTTGATAGCTATTGTAATACCATCTTATTTTTACCTGCCCTTTGTTCGCTGCATATGAAGAGATGTCATAAACTTTATGACCCATATCTTCTTTTAATGCTCTGAATGTATCAATAATATATGTCTCCCATTCATTTTCCATCTGATTATAAACCATCACTTGCACTTGCCCTATTTCAGTTAGTAACCCTCCTCCCCAATAATGATCAAATTCTAGTATAACTTTGCTCGTTCCCAAACAACTTATTGTTTTAGTAACAAGCCCTTCCTCCATCACTATATGTCCAGCATAATCATTGTCAACAATTGCAAATTTACCTCTGCATCCTCCCGCTGGCACCCTATGTCCAGGATTCTGGTCTGTCCAAGTTGCGGGTATGTTTGTTCCTGGATAATATGCTGTCGTCCCACCGTTTTCAATTGTCCAATCAGATGGTATGCCATTTTCGAAATCCTCTTCAAGCAATGGAGAGTATGTAAGCTTAGAGATTGAACAATTTACATTAAATGTATCTAATTGAACATTTCCAAAGTTTGCAATAGTTGCATTAACTTTAATTGATTCATCTGGTGGCAAGATTAGCAAGCCAGCAGGCGGATAATTTATTGATTTCGTTCCAGCGTCATCAATATTCCATACTTTAACAGTCATATGTTTTGCATCATTTGATATGTTTTCATCATCTACACCTTCAACTTTTATTCTGAAATTAATTATAAATTCTCCTTCTATGGGAGCATTAAATGAACCAAATGTAACATATTTTTCTTCCCCTGGCGCAAGATAATCTAATGTTTTTTCTTCGCCATCCAAAAGCATCAATGATATCAATTCTATATTGTCAAGATATATTGCTCCAGCATAATGATGATAGCTATATAAATAGAAACCTATGTAATATGTTCCATCGGTTGGAACGGTAAATATAACACTACCTTGCTGATGAACAGTGTTGTTTATGAAAGAATTATCCCATATTTTTGTTGTCATGTTCGCTGGATTTTGGGCATCTCCTATCCATACCGCAAGTTTGTGGAGATGATAAGGTTGTGCAGTGCGATACCAGAAACTTAATTTATACGCCTTTCCCGCTTCTAAAGAAGTAGCATTTGTAAATAACCAGTCATTGGAAGTATTATTAGGAGTGGTACCAAAGTAGAAATAAGCTTGCGTCGGAGGGCTATATGCATACGCTGAATTATTATAAGATGCCCACCTTCTTGATACACTGTTTCCAGAACCTGTGCCTGGATCTCCTCCATCAAAATAATTCCATCCAGCTCTGAAATTCGGAGGTGTTAATCCTTCAAAGGTTTCGTTTATTATCGTTTCTATTGGAAGATATATCGAGCAATTCACTCTTACATCAGTTACTGGATGATTTCCTATCAATGGAATATTTCCGAAATTCTTAACCGTTATGTTTGCAATATGCGAACCAGTTGGAATTATGGGAGGAGGATAATTTATTGACAATATTCCTCCATCCGTTAAATTATGTGCTCTTATTTTGCTGAACAGGAAATTATTTCCTATTTGCTCATCCGCTGGCACAATTTGTGAAATTATATCATAATATCCGTCCGCGAAGCCGAAGGGACCAAATTCAACATATTTCTCCTCGCCAAAATCAAGATTTATTAGTGTATTTGAGAAAGAAATAAGGTTTGTGTTATATATCCATAAGTCATCTATTCCAATGCTTGTTTTTGAAAGAGAGGCACTTATATTTATATATCTATTTCCTCCAGCACATGGAGTTAAATCAACTATTATTCTGTACCATTTTCCTATTTCTAAATAGTTCAGTATAGTTGAATTTATGCTGAGTAAAATATTCCATGGCCCAGTTGTGCTATTTCCATAACTTATGTTGAAAAATTCTACTCTCTCAGAAACACCTTCTGTTTTAATTGCCCATATTTCCATTGCATAATTTCCGCTTCCGAATGAAATAGAAGGACTTACAATGTATCTTGCTTGACTCCCTTTGCTGAAACTCAAGTAAGAAGGCATGCTTGGAGTAAGAGGAGTTGATATTCTTGTTACTCCACTAAAAGTCCATCCTGGCTCAGCAGTGGTGGTACTTCTTGAATCAAATCCTTGCTTTACCAATGTTGTTCCTACACTATATACCAAGCAGTTAACTCCAACATTTGTTAGAGGAACATTTCCATAGTTCTTTATTGTTAGATTCACTTTATGGCTTCCTGTTGTTATTAATTGCATAGGATAATTCATTTGCTTTATTCCCGCGTCTTCAAAACATATAACATCGATTGTTTTATTCTTCCAATCATTTGATGTGTCCCCATCATCAGGAAGTTTTGTCATTACATTTACTAAATAAAGTCCTTCTTTGTTAAAATTATAGAATGGAAATTCAACATATGCTGATTTCTTTACTGGCAAGTTTGGTAAGGTTATTTCGCTCTCAAAAACAATTTCATATGCAACTTCTCTAAGCAATATTTGATCAATGTATATTCTCCTATTAGTGTTGCTTCCTTGATTTGTATAGAAACCAATGTAATATGTTCCAGTAGTTGAAACACTAAAAATAACAGTCGCCTGCTGATATGCTGTATTGGTTAGTGAGTTATTACTCCATAAAGTAGTTGTCATGTCTGGCGCCTGGCTGGTTCCAATCATTACTTGCAGGCTTGCTGGATAAGAGGCTGAATATACTCTATACCAGAAGGAGAATGTATAAGTTGCTCCTCCTTTAAGATTTAAGGCACTTGTAAATACCCAGTCATTCGCTGTATTTGAGGAGTGAGATTGATAATATGCAGAATTGAAGCCGTCGTAAGGATTAGAAGCTAATGTAGCCCATTTTGTATTATCTCCATTTGCATCCACAACAAGCCATCCTGGTCTGAAATTTGGGGGAGTTAAAAATTCAAAATCTTCTTCAAGCACTTTTGTCTGATTTATATAATAAATTGTGCAATTAACTGGAACATCTGTCAAACTTAAGGTTCCATAGTTTATTACAGTTGCATTAACTTTATAGTTTCCTGTTGCAATTCCTGTAACTGGATAGTTTATTGAAATTACTCCCGCATCCTTTATATTTATTACTTCAACAGTTATATTTCTCCAATTATTTTTTAAATATTCATCACTCGGAAGTTTCGCCGTTACATTTATCGCATAAAAGCCCTCGGATGAAAAATTATAAGGAGTAAATTCTACAAATTTCCATTCACCCGAGCTTATATTTATTGTCTTCTCCTCATAATGGAGAAGCTGTGCATCCCAAGAATAAACAATAACATCATCTATATATACTCCTTCATAATTGCTCAGTGCATCAGATACAAAAGTAAATTTTATCCTTACATGCTCATTTAGTTCAACATATTTTTCTATTGGTATCCTTACAAAATACCAGCTTTCGAATGTATATACCATTTGTGATTTCACTTCCACCCATGTTACTCCTTCGTTATTACTCAAATAAACACTCAAATAATCTGCATATGGGGTGTCGGGGTATATAAGCCAGTCGGCTTTTGCCCAATACCTGAATTCAAGAATTGCATTATTTAGGTTATTCAAATTAATTGGTTTTGAAATAATTATATCATTTGAATTTGGTAGATAGGTAGTGTAGTTAGTGCATCTGAAACTATGAGTTGGGCTATAATATCTGGCACTTGAAATTGTCCAAGTATACCCATCTCCATCAGCATCAATTATTGTCCAATTTCCGGTTCCGCTTTCCATGTCATCAAAGAAATGAATATTCTTGGTCAATTTATATATTGAGCAATTTACATCGACTTTCGCCTGGTCATTTATTCCAAGATTTTCAATTGTTGCATTTACCGCATAATTTCCAGTTGCTATTTTTTCATCTGGATCATTTATTGATTTTACACATACATCATTTTCATACATTATTCCTGCCTTTATTGAAATCTCTGGATCGCCAAGCAAATTTAGGGTGTAATAGCACCATCTAAAACCTGCTTCATTAATGCGATATAAGTTAAATTCTTTTGATCTATGATTTGCTTTCCCAATTTCTTTTATGTTTTCTCCAAAAACCGCATGCCAAAATGCTCTATCATATGCCTGGCTTGGTGCATCTGTGCTAAATCTTGCTCCAAAACCATAATCACTATTTGCTATTATTGCAAAAGGTCCTTTTTCACTTGTAACAAAATTTTCTGCTATACAATCATTATAAGTAAAGTTGCCAGATAAACAAGCTTGAGTATATAAAAAGAAATATTTTCCATCATTTTCAAGTGTTTCTATATCGCTTGCCTGCATTCTCAATAAGGAAACAAGGGTTCCGTGTCCTAGATGGTTTATTATATTTACTCCGCTATTTAATATCTCTTTTAAATCTTCTTTATTCCATGAATATCCAGGTGCATCATGCAATGATATGATATTATATTCTTCCTCAGGTATCCCAACTGTATAGTAACCATTTGCATTTGAGCAGTTTCTCATTTCTTCCTTATAAACTGATCCATAATTCATAGCTCCTCCAAATCCCACATATTCCGAGCAGAGTAAAGCATTATGTAAGTAAGAGGCTTGACAGGTATCGTAATCAAGTGTCTTCCTCACAAAATTTGCAAGCTCTACCACATTATCAACTGGTGCTCTTCCAACATATACTTCAGCCAGTAAATCAATATCTTTTCCACCTTCTCCATCATTTGGCTCACCCCATTTGTCGTCATTATCATAGTTAAATGTTCCGTCAAGGCAGGCATAATATAGATCAGACGGAATGTGTGCTTTATAATTGCCCCAGAATGTTTCATTCCATAATCTCCTTACTGGAATAATTTCATTTCCATCATCCGCATCTCCTCCAAGCAATACATATTGGGTATGCCATTCTTGATATGCCCACTTTATGAAATTCCTTATTTTTTCTGGATTATCTACTCCTGCAAAGTTTGAATATATCCATTCAACTGTTACAATTGTTGCATTCATTCCCTTTGCAATTTTTGAATTTACCAATGCTTGGAAGTTATATGGACCTGGTGCATTCTTTAATGCTTCTGTTGTTATAATAACATATTCACAACTATGACTTGGATTTAATGGATAAGTTAAAACTTCTCTTGGATTATCAACCATTGTTGTAACTATTTCACGGTCTTTTTCTGTTCCTCTGAATAGCTCATTTACTACTCCATCTTTTAATTCAACAACAAGTTCCATATTTGGATATAGATATAGCTCTTCTGTTGATGGATTCCATTGAACTGGATATAAGTTTATGGTAACTATTGGAAAGCCTCTGAAATATTGAGTTGTTATTATTTCGTATAAATCTCCAGGATATTCCTCACTTGATTCATATATTTCTTCATTTTCTTCTACCATATAGATGAAATCATTTTCTCCAATAGGAACTATTTCAGTTTTTGGAGCTATTCTTGCTTTTCCAACTAAAATTCTCTTTTCCGCATTAACTTTTATCTCCTTTATCTCTTTTCCATATGGAAGTAATACATTTACTGGTTTAACGGGTATCTCTGGCTCACCTACATTGCCAACAGTTGGCAAATCCATAGCAACACTTGCATACGCTTTTTCACCCAGCATCACCTGATTTAATTTTGGCTCAATAAAATTGAAATTCATCTTTATCTGTCTTTCTGCTTTATTCTGGGTCAGCTCATCTTCGAAAACATTTGTAGCCGAAACCATAGAACTCGCTATCAGCATCAACACAACGCAAACGCTTATTCCTATTCTTTTTCCTTTCATTTTTATCTGCCTCCGGGATAAAATTAAAAAAAATTATATAAAATTTTTTGAAATTGTAATTAGAAAAATCCCAAATTTACAACATTAATGCTATTAAATATTACATTGATGTAAAATAAAACACATTTACAGAAGAATATGCCTTACCTCTCTAACACCATCTATCTCTTTTATTTTTCTAATAGTTGGCTGAGGTATGGGCTGCTCTGTAATTATATAAACTGGCTCTTCTTTACTATCCTCTGAAACACCAATTACAACTTGCCTTATACTAATTTCTTCCTTTGCAATCAAATCCGCAATTGGCGCCAGCAAGCCGGGCTTGTGCACATCTTCTACAAAAATTTCCAATACATCCCAGCCCCCAATAACAGATGCTACGGATTTCAAATTACATATCGGCTGTAATCTTGAAAATATTTTCTTCAAAAATGGATCTTTTTTAATAATTTCTAAAGTAGAATCTACAGTCCTTTTATCCACTTTTAATGATTTGGCAATTGCGGAAGAAGGAATCTTTATTTTTCCGCAACATATGTTTCCTCTATCATCTACTCTTAATCCGTAAGACACGAGAATTTGTGCTACTTTTGCTTTAGCTGGATATTTTTCAAAATAAGGTGATACTATATCCCACATTGTAAGGAGATAATTTTTCCATATAAATAATTAACCTAAATTCACCCAGTAAAATTCAATCCAGTCTGTTGAGAATTTATACTTATTATAGGCAATTATTTTTAATTCATGCTTTCCCAAAGAAAATTTACTCAATTCAAGTTCATAAGGAGGAGAATAAAAAACATTAATCAGTTTATTATCAAGATAAAGTTCTAATTTCTCTGCTTCTGTTTTTAATGATAAACTAATAAAAATTTTTCCAAAGATAAATATTTTTTCAACGTCAATTTTTCTTATTTCTTTTCCATTAAAATAAATATTTCCTCTTTTTGGCAACAAAATTGAGAAATATGGTTTTTCAATTTCTGCGTCTGCAATGCTTGCTATTGCGCCTGCTATCAGGCGGGTTGTTTTTAATAAATAGCTAAAATTAATATTGCTTAAATTATCTTCTGGCTGATGCATGTATGGATTCCATTCATATTCAAAAAATGCAATTGATTCAAATCCATATCTTGCAAAAGAGGCGTAATCGCTTCCTCCAAATTTCCTGCTTATGTTTCCAATTATAAGCTGAAAATTCAAAAAATCTTTATTTATTTCCTTTATTTTTTCCACTATCCAGTCAGCATCTTCAGTTGAATAAATCCTGAATTTTGAACCATTTTCTCCATTTGCATGGGCAATCATATCTGCATTCATTTCAACAACTATGAAATCATCATTTTCATAGGCATTTCTTGCATATTTATTGCTTCCAAGCAAGTTTTGCTCTTCGCCTGAAAAAGCAACAAATTTTATAGTATGATTGAATTTAAATTTGCTCAGCACTTGTGCAATTGCAAGAAGAGAAGCAACACCTGCTGCATTATCATCCGCTCCAACAGTATTTTCAACACTATCAAAATGTGCATTGAAAATAATTATTTTCTCATCTCCTCGCAAAATAGCTTCAACATTCTGCCCATTATATTTTTTAAAACCAGATGAATCAGTCCAGTTATAAAAATTTGCATTAAGCCCGAAAGATAAAAATTTTTCATAAATATATTCAGCACAATTATAGCAAGCTTCACTTCCCGTAACTCTTGCTCCAAAAGAAACTATTGCCTGAGTGTAGTTGCGAAGCATTTCTTCATTTAACATGCCTAAGATTTCCTCTATCTTGCTTTTGTTTTCATAAGATACGGATATAGAAGGAAAAATTAGAAAAATTGCAACTACTATTGAGGTAACTCTCCATAAAGCTTTTTCCATTTCCTATCAACCCATGCCTGCAATTCCTTAATCATTTCTGGTGTAAGGTGGCGGAAGCGCCCCTGCCCCTTTATATATTCCTCCACGCTTATTTTCTTTTTCGGCTTGTAAATGTTTGTTATTTCTCCATATTCAGCTTCATAAAGTGTCCACATCCCACTTTCCACTGCTTTTCTTGCCATCTCTATGCTTTTTGATGGGTCAAACCTCCAGCCAGTTGGACAAGGAGAAAGCACATGAAGGTAGCGAAAGCCGCTAATTTCCTTTGCTTTCTTTACCTTTTCAAGAAAATCCTTTTGATGAGATATGCTCATTGTTGCAACATATGGTATTTCATGTGCTCTCATTATTTCCGCCATATCCTTTTTATGCTCGAGCTTTCCAAGAATTTTTCTTCCAGCAGGAGTAGTAGTAGTATCTGCTCCATAAGGTGTTGCTCCACTTCTCTGGATGCCTGTATTCATATATGCCTCATTGTCATAGCATACATATATAACATCTTCATTTCTTTCAGCAGCTCCAGATAAAGCCTGCAAGCCAATATCATAAGTTCCACCATCTCCAGCAAATCCAACCGCAATAACTTTTTTACCTTTCTTCTTATATGCTCTTGCAATTCCAGATAAGCAGGCTGCGGTATTTTCAAAAGCTTCATGTAGATATGGCACCTTCCAAGCTAAATATGGATATGTTCCGCTGAAAACCAGCAAGCAGTTTGCAGGAGTATATACTATTGTATCTTTTCCAAAAACTTTCATCATATTTCTAACTATAGCAGGCGCAGCGCAGCCAGCGCAAGCAGTGTGGCCTGGCGTGAATAGGCTTTCTTCTGGCAAATCCTTTATATTCATATTTTCACCCCTCTTGTGTTTAGCCAATATATATCTTCTTTTTTCTTTTCAATCATTATTTCAAACATTTTTTCAATATCTCCTTTTGTTACATCTCTTCCCCCCAAACCAGCAAGAAAATTATAAACAGGTAAATTAAATCCATATAAAGCATTTCTTGCTTCAATATATATTGGTCCTCCAACCCCATATGAAATTGCTCTATCATATATTCCAATTGCTTCTGCATTTTCAGCAATCTTACGCAACTCTTCTTTTGGAAATGGGCGATAGAAGCGAAGCTTAATAAGCCCTACTTTCTTTCCCTTGCTACGCATTTCATCAACAACATCTCTTGCAGTTCCTGTTACAGTTCCAATTGTTACCAAAATATAATCTGCATCATCGCACCTATATTCTTCAACTAACCCATAATAATTGCGACCAAATTTCTTATAAAATTCTTTTGTTACTTCCTTTATTGCTTTTTTTGCCTTTTCCATTGCAATATGCTGCTGATATCTTAGTTCTTGTATATATTCAGGTGGAGTAAATGTTCCTATTGCCATTGGTTTATCTGGATCAAGCTCCGCCTGCGGCTTATATTTTGGCAGAAATTCAGCAACTTCATCACTAGATGGAGCATCAACTGGCTCAACAGTATGGCTTAAAATAAATGCATCTAAGCAAGGCATTACTGGCAACAAAACATCTTTTCTTTCTCCTATTTTATATGACATTATTATCATATCAAGAACTTCTTGATTATCTTCACAACTCATCTGAATCCAGCCAGCATCTCGCTCAGGCATACTATCATTGTGCTCGCACCATATTCCAATAGGGGCGGCAAGTGTACGATTAACCACTGGCATCACAATTGGAAGCCTTAAAGCAGATGCAATAAAAAGCATTTCATGCATCAAAGCAAGTCCTTGAGAAGAAGTTGCTGTAAAAGTTCTTACTCCACATGCCTCTGCTGCAATACATGCGCTCATTGCTGAATGCTCTGATTCAACCATAATAAGCTCTGCATCTGTTATTCCATCATTAACAAAATTTGAGAATTCTTCAACTATTAAAGTTTGAGGAGTAATAGGATATGCAGAAACAACATCAACATCGCAAAGCAAAGCACCATAAGCAGCTGCATAGTCGCCAGTTACAACCATTTTCTTTCTTTCTAGCTTCTGTATCATTTTCTCACCTCCCTCTGCATTGATATTGCTTTAGCTGGACATTCATTTGCACATATTCCACATCCTTTGCAATAATCATAATCAACTTTTGCTTTTTTATTTTCCATAGTTATGCACCCTTCTGGACAATAAAACCAACAAAACTGGCAACCAATGCATTTTTCCTCATCTATTACTGGCATAAAGGTTCGCCAATCGCCAGTTTTATTTTCAACAAATGCTCCAATTCCAATCAAGCCAGCTTCTGTATGCAAGGAGGGCGTAGCTCCTCCAATTGGCATTTCATCTACACCTGGCAACCATTTCTTGCGAGCTATAAATTCCTTTCCTGACTGTGATTTTCCAATAAGAGTTTTTTCATATGCAGTTCTTGCAGCTTCTGCATTCTTTTTGCCAGCTTCCTCGCCAAGCTTCCCTCCAAATTTTTCAATGATAGCTTTTTCTATAGAAGCAATGCTAACTTTTCCAGTTGCTTTTGCTATTGCTCCAAGTATGGCAGTATTTGTTATTGGTCTTCCAAGAATTTCAAGAGCAATGCTTGTTGCATCAACAGTTGCACACCTTACTTCTTTTGAAAGCTTAACTTCTTCTGGCTTCCTTGCAGTATTTATTATAACCATCCCATCTTTTTTAAGCCCTTCAAGAACATCTTCAGTTTCAATAAGCGTCTCATCAAGAACTACTACATAATCTGGTTCATAAACTTGCGTTTTTATCCTTATCTTCTTCTCATCTACTCTTGTAAATGCCCTTACTGGCGCCCCCCTCCTTTCCGCCCCAAAAAAAGGGAAGCTAACTGCGTAATTTCCTTCTAAAAAGGCAGCGAGAGCAAAAGCTTCGGCTGCCATCCTGGCGCCCTGCCCGCCCCTTCCATGGAAGCGAATTTCATACATGAAGGGGTAATGAAAGCGAATTTATTAATCTTGCGAGTAAAGTTTATCTTTATTGATTTTTTTATCCGCATGTATGTAAGTGTTGTAGGAGGAGAGAATTGCAATGAAGAAATTTATGAGATGGCTGTTGAAGTAGGGCGAAGGATTGCAGAAATGGGGGCTACGCTTATTACTGGAGGAAGGGGAGGAGTTATGGAAGCAGTTTGCAAGGGAGCAAAGGAAAGAGGAGGAGTTACAATAGGAATTCTTCCAGGAAAAGATAGAAAGGAGGGAAATAAATATCTTGACTATGTTATTTTAACTGGAATGGGATATGCAAGAAATGTTCTTGTTGTTATGAATGGGGATATTGTGATTGCCATAGATGGAAAATATGGAACTCTTTCAGAAATAGCTCTTGCCTTGCAACATGGAAAGCCAGTTTATGGACTGAAGACATGGGATGTTGGAATAAAAAATTTTGATAGCGTTGATAAGCTTTTTGAGGAAATAAAGAAGTTGAATTTATTTTAATTCTTCTCTTGCCTTTATTTCAATAATTCCTGCAACAATGAGTATAATTCCAGAAATAAGAAGCATTATTGCTCCAACACCAACCCCCCATTTAAGATGCAAGCTTCCATATTCTGGGAGTAAAAGAATTTCATTTCCTTTTAATGGCGAGGAAGATATTTTATCCATAATTTCTTTTATATCTTCCTGATATGGTATGCTCTGCATCGAAGGAATTTTTGAAATTAAAATTGCAAAAAGCAGTATTAGCATAAAAGGAACTATTAACTTTATCCCTCTTGAAATATATTTTCTGCCAGCTTTTCTGCTTTCAATTATTCCAATACAGCTGAGCAAAAATAAAACTATTCCTATTACGATTATATATGAAAATGGTATCGGGAAAGAGAAGAATTGAATTAAACCACTATTTTTTTCCATTAAATTTATCCTTATTCCTTCAATTCCATCTATTGATATTATTTTTACCATACCAGGAGTTTTATATGAGCCAGTTTGGATATCTACAAAAACGCTATACCATGGGAAGAAAAGAGAAATAAGAGCAATGGTAAGCCCAGCTATGCAAAGAATATTTCCTATACTTTTTGCATTCATACCATCTATGGAAAGAAGGAATAAAGATTTCTTACCCGTCTTTTTATATCTTCGATAGATTGAAAGCAAGATAATTGCAACTGATACTATTGTAAGAAAAATAAATATCAAAACAAAGTTATAGAAAAACCAGTCAAGCTTTAGCATTAAAGAATTAAGAGATGATAAACTTTGACCCCATTCAATTGGCTTACTCCACATTTCTCCATTTTCCCTATATGCTGGACCATATGGCCCTCTCTTGCCCCTTAACTCATCTTCCGCACTTCCAAATTCTCCCCATCTCCCAGCAAAATCAATCCATCCTCCCTTTTCTGGAAGCATCACTAAATTATAATCTTCCGGAGAAATTATTTTTCCATTTTTGCCAACAATATCATTTGCAAGCCCTGTTTTTCCCTGATAATACCTGAAATAGTTTGCATGGCTTCCTCTCGCAACATATACTTTCATATGATTTTCATCTTTTTCAACATCACCCCAGCCTGCTTTCTGCCCGCCGTTGTGCTGGCTGTACATTGCTTCAAGTGGCTCATATGCTGTGGCTAGAACAAGCTGGACCATTTCCCAATCACCTTCATGTGTGTTGAGAGGACCTTTATTAAAGGCATAGAAAAACCAATATTGTATTACTATCCTGCTTCCAGAGGGCAAAACTCTCGCATAAACAGTGTAGCCAAGCTCTTCCATTTCATTTCTATAATCTTCTATTATTCCATTATCATCTATGCTTCCTTTTCTGTTGTCGAGATAATAATTTTCGCTTGGATTTTTATATTTTGAAAGATTTAGTGCCGATGGGGTTGCATCTATTAAAATATTTTCACCATCGACACTTTTATTTAAATTCGAATTTTTTATATGATAATCAACAGTAACTGGATAAACTTCCTCACCTCTCTCAAAATATAGAATTGGAGAAAAATCTTTGGCAAGAGATAATTCATCTTCATCGCTTATTCCATCATTATCTGTATCTATTGCTTTTGCAAATGGTATCATTAAAAAAGCGCATATAAATATCAAAATTCTGTTAAATTTCATTGTTGTAAAAATAAGTTGATATATAAGGATTTCTTTTGCAAAGGTGAAAATTTGTTGAATTGGTTAATTTTAAAAACAGATTTTGTATATCTCTATATGAAAAAGTTTGCATTATTTATTGCAATAATGTTTTTGAGTATGGGGGCAACTGCAACATTTAACTTTAACAAAAAGCAAGAGAAAAATACAGCAATAAATTTCATAGAAATCAATCTAAATTTTGGTGAGCCAGAAATTATAAAAATTGGGGAGAAAAATATAATCAATTTTAAAGATTGCTCTCAGATTGCGGTAGAAAATATGCCAATTTTGGCAGTTTATAGAAAAACATTTTTATTTCCTCCAGCAACAAGAATTAATTTGCAAGTTAATCCATCTTTAATAAAACAAATAGATGCAAGCACTTCTTTTGCGCCCGCCCTCGCGCCGCCTGGAAAAATATTATCGCAAAAAGAGAAGGATAAAAATGTGAGATTTCCTGAAAAATGGTATGAATATGAAATGCTTGGAGGAATTGTTGATGGGCAGAGAGCTACAATTTTAATTTTAAATATTTATCCTGCAATTTATGATAATGGAAAAATATTTTATTCAGAGAAATTTGATTTAAAAATTGAATATAGGCCTCCAGAAAAAAATCAGATTGTCTCAATTTATGATTTCCTTATAATTTCTCCTGATGATTGGCTAAATGAACTTGAAGAATTAAAGCAACATAAGGAAAGCAAGGGAATAAAAACAATAGTTGTTGGATTAAATGAAATTTATAATCACCCCTCAACAATAAATGGACGCGACAATGCTGAAAAAGTAAAATATTTCATTAAAAATGCAATTGAAGAATGGGGAATAAAATATGTATTGCTTGTAGGAGGAAGAAAGTATAGCTTAGGGGAAGAATGGCTTATGCCAGTAAGATATGCAAACATATTCTGGGCAGATGAGAATGCTTATACAAGTGATTTATATTTTGCAGATATATATGATGGAAATTATAATTTCTCTTCATGGGACACTGATAACAATGGAATATATGCTGAATGGAAGAAAAGTGGGTTTTTGAAAGATCAAATGGATTTGTATCCAGATATATATCTTGGAAGATTGCCTTGCAGGAGTAAATTTGAGTTAAAAATTATGATAGATAAAATAATTTCTTATGAAAACAGAGCAACTAGTAAAAAAGCGGTTCTTGTCGCAGGGGATAACTTTGAGCAGGAAGGATACGAAGGAGAAATTGTTACAGATAAAACAGCATCATATCTTCCTTCATATGAAATAAAAAAAGTATATGCGAGCATGATGGATGTAAATCCTGAAAATATAAAAAATGCTCTTGGTAATGGAGCAACATTTATGCATTTCCACGGACATGGAAGCCCAATTTCATGGAGCACCCATAAACCAGAAAATTTTGATAAATGGGAAAAGGGATTAGATGTTCTCGACTTACCATTTTTTACAAATAAAGAATATCCAATAGTTGTTATAGGAGGATGCCATACAGCAATGTTCAACATAAGCATGACAGATTTTCCATGGACAAGTGGCTTCCCTTCGCCCGCTGATTTAACTTCATGGTTTATTAAAAAGATTAATGGAGGAGCAATTGCAGGAATGGGCTATACATGCTTCCCTGTGGCGACGCCTGGCGAGGAAGGAGATTTGGATGGAGATGGGATAAATGAAGATGATAGCGTTGAATCTGGATATGGATATATGGAGCTAAATGTGTTTAAGGCTTATAGTGAAGGAAAGAGCTTGCTTGGTGAAACATGGCATTATGCGGTTTCAAAATATGTTGAGAAATTTAAATTGCCATATCAACCATGGCATCTCCATACAATTCATGGATTTGTTTTGCTTGGCGATCCAACTCTTAAGATAGGAGGCTATACTTGAGCATATATGAAAGAGAACTTAAAGAAATCTTATCTGGAAATATTGAAATAATTGAAAGGATAACAAAAAATTTAAGTGATGAAAAGAAGGAAATTTATAAAAAAATTATAGAATACCCTTTTATAACTGTAAGAGCTGCTGGCTCACTTGGAATAGCAGATATAGTAGCAGTAAGAGGAGATATTTCTTTATTAATTGAGATAAAAGCAAGAAAGGAGAAGGAAATTTTATTCAGCCATGAAAAAGGAAGGATGCAGAAGAAGGCGGAGGAAATGATTGAAAAATGCGAAAAATCAAAAGTTTTGCCAATTTTTGCATTTCGCCTTAAAGGAATAAGAGATGAAGCATGGAAAATATTTACAATAGAAATGAAAAATTTTGAAAAAAATAAAATATATGAAAAACTTCCAAAAATAGAAAAAAGCAAAGATGGAAATTACATAATGAGATGGGATAATGGAATGAAGCTTTCAGAATTTATTGAATTGACGAACAATTTATCAGAAAAATAAAAAGAGGAAAAGAGGGGTTTAGAAGTTCATGATAAACACGCTTATTTTATCCTTCTCCATGCCATACACTTGCTTCAGTAACTCCAACAAATATTCCTTCTCCTCTTCTTATAGTGAAATTATAAGAAAACGGCATTCCTCTGCAGTATATTTTATATGTTTGGTTTATCGCATCCCACCCACATACAATATTACAAGATATTATGTTTTCCATTAAGCTTTGTGCTGTTGTGCTATTTTCTTTAAACCACCCTATTAAATTCCATCCAACGCTTAAATTTACTTCAACAGTGCTTAATGGCGTGCCAATAATTGAGAAGATTTTATTTGAAGTCAAACCAACAAAATATCCATTCCCCGGAAGAAGTAGGAAATTATATTCATCTGGCATTCCTGGTACATATACTTTATACCTCTGATTTAATGAATCCCATCCACATATGATATTGCATTCCGATATATTTTCAATTAAGCTTTTTGCGGTTAAATTTATTC
>JAWAYL010000023.1:0-17679 GCA_038818725.1 Thermoplasmatota archaeon
GCCCCCCCAGACAATATTATTCCGTCTGCATCCTCTATTTTTTCAAAAGGTGTTGTATTTGCCACTATTTCAGCCTTTACTCCTATATCTCTTAAAGTCCTCCATTCGAGATGAGTCCATTGTCCTCCATTGTCTATGACATATACTTTCATTGATGGTAAAAATTTTTTGTATAATATTTTTTGCGAAAATTTGAAAATTAAGAAATATTTAGCAAGTGTGATAAGAAAATGCACTGAAGAAGATTTAAAAGAAGTATGGGAAATAGAGAATTTATCATTTCGCTATCCATATCCTCCTTACTTTTTTTATGAATATTTGAATAAACTTTTTTTTGTTGCAGAGGAAAATGGAAAAGTTGTTGGATATATAATAGGAGATGATGAAAGAAAAATGATAGTATCTATTGCGGTTCATCCAGATTATAGATTCAAAGGTTATGGTAAAAAATTGATGGAACATGTTTTTAAATTCATGAAGGGAGAAATTCTTCTTCAAGTAAGAAAAAGCAATGAAGGAGCAATAAAATTTTATGAAAAAATGGGTTTTAAAAAGAAAGGGGAAATAAGGAGATATTATTTTGATGGAGAAGATGCTTATATAATGGTTAAGAAGATAGATTGATTATTGCCTGGGCGATATCTCCTTTTGCTTCTTCAAGCGCTTTTCTGGCCTCCTCTTTGCTTCTTCCTGTTTTTTCTGCAACCATTTCAACGTCTTCTTCTCTTATTTTAATTCTTATTTTTGGCTCACCACTTATTTGATATATTTTTTTTCCTTTCATATCAATTATTCCAACTGTTGTTTTTTCAAAGATATATTCTTTATCTTTTGTTTCTATTATTATTTTTTCTGCATCAATTTCTTTAAAATCTATTCCCATTCTTTTCATCGCAAGACGAATTTGCTTTTCATCCATAATTAAGAATTTTTTCAATTATTTTAGCTTTTGCATAAAAATAATATAATTTTTAAATCATGTTTTACTTATTGAACATGGAAACAAAAATCCTTGATAAAAATGCTGAATTTTTTGGTATAAAAGCAGAGCAATTAATGGAAAATGCAGGAAAGAAAATTGCGGAGGAGGCAAAAAAATTGCCTTTTAAAAAATGGTTGATTCTATGTGGTCCAGGAAACAATGGAGGGGATGGATATGTAGCGAGCCGTTATATAGAGAATTGCAAAATAATTGCTGTTGAAAAACCAAGAACAAATCTTGCAATAAAAAACTTCAGAAAAGCAAAGGGAAGATGCATAATTTACAATTACAATAAGGAAAATTTCATTCATCTCCTAGAAAAAAGTGACGCAGTAATAGATGCGATGCTTGGAGTTGGAATAAAAGGCAGGTTAGAAGAGCCATATCGGGAGATAGTTAATATTTTAAATAAATCTAAAAAATTTATTCTTTCAGTTGATGTTCCAACAGGTTTTGGAACCGATTTAATGCTAAAGGCAAATCTTACAGTAACATTTCATTTTATAAAAGAAGGAATGAATAGAAAATGCGGAAAAATAGTTGTTGCAGATATAGGAATACCAAAAGAAGTAGAGCAATATGTTGGGCCAGGCGAGTTAATTTTATATCCAAAAAGGAGAAAAGATAGTCACAAAGGAGAAAATGGCGTTGTTGCGGTTATCGGTGGGGGGGCATATACTGGCGCCCCATATCTGGCGGGGATGGCTGCCCTAAGGGCGGGCTGTGACCTTGTTTATGTTTGCTGTCCATCATCTGTTTGGGAGGTAATTGCCTCTTTCTCTCCTAATTTGATTGTTAGGAAAATGAGTGGGGATTTTTTAAATATTGAAAATTTAAAAGAAGTAGAAGATGTTATAGAAAAAGCTGATGCAATTTTAGTTGGGCCGGGTTTAGGGAAAAGAAAAGAAACTATTGAAGCTTGTAAATTCATTTTTGAAAATTATGATAAGAAATTTGTTTATGATGCAGATGCAATAGAAAGTTTAAAAGAGATGAAATGCGATCAAAAAGTTATAATAACCCCTCATTCTGGAGAATTCAAAAGATTGACTGGCATAGATTTACCTCAAAAAATTGAGAAAAGAGCTGAAATAGTTAAAAGAGAGGCAAAAAAACTTGATGCAACAATTCTTGCTAAGGGAGCTATTGATATAATAAGCGATGGAAAAAGATTGAAGATGAATAAAATACATAATGAAGCTATGACAGTTGGCGGCACAGGCGATACACTCGCAGGCATATGTGCTGCAATGCTTGCTAAAAAAATCCCGCCATTTTATTCCGCATGCATTTCAGCTTTTTTAAATGGAATGGCAGGGAATATGGCTTATGAAGATAAAGGAAATATTGTTGCAACTGATATTATAGAAAAAATACCATATGTGATAAAAAAATTTGTTATGGAGTAGCCCAGCTTTCACTATCCTTATATAATTCTTTTCCAAGATTAACATCTCCAATTATTAAAGGTTTTATATTTTTAACTGCTTCTATTCTATAAAGGGATGATTTATACCAATTATAATCCATTCTAACTTTTAATTTTTTGAAAATTGGTAATTTGTTCTCATAAGAAGAGAAATTTTTTTTCTCAATAGGATATGTACTGAATTTTCTCCTTATATCTGTTATCACAAAACCCATTTCATGTATCATTTGTTGTATTTCATACCATTTTTTTAGAGATGCTTCAAGAGTGGTAAGCCCAAAATAACCTGCCCCATTTCTCTTTAATGAATAAGCACCTCTTGAAAGAAACAATTTTATCCCAGGAATAGTTTCAACAGGATCAGTTACAAATACATCAAATTTTTTAAAAAATTCCTCATTTTCCTTCCTTATATCTTGGATGTATGCCTCTACACACAAGCTGTATTCATCCGCTATTTTATTTATAAATTTTACTATTCTTTTGTCTATCTCAACAACAGTAACTTTTTTTGGAAGAAAAGTTAATCCACATGCTATGCTGAAAAAATCATCATCACCTATAACAAATATTTTTCCTATTAAATCCCCCCTTTCGTATATAAATGAAAGCCTCCTCAGAACATCTTCACACCCCATATAACCTTGATCATATTTTTCAACTGCACAAGGTCGTTTTTTCATTATTTCCTTATATTCTTTTTCTATCTTGTAAAAAATTTCATATCCACTTCCCTCGCACGCCTGGCATTTAAAATCAATCCATTCATGAGAAATTTTCTTTCCTTTTTCAGTAAGCTTTAATTTCCCGTTCTTCATTTCTATTATCTTTCTATTTTCTAAATTTCTTAATTTTTTATAAAATTCCTTTAAAGGAGCATCAATTTTGGCAATTAATTCCCAGGGAGAAATGGCTTTTTTACTCAAAATGGAAATTATCTGATATTCTATCCTATTCATTTCATCCTCGATCAAGTATGTAATGCCTGAAATGTTTTGGCTTGAGATATTTTATGAACAATTCGAAAGCAATTTCACTTTTTCCCTTATTACCGCATGTAAATATATCAAGATTTACAAGTCCATACTCTGGCCAGGTATGGATTGAAATATGTGATTCTGAAATCAGTACAATACATGTAACTCCATGAGGATTGAATTGTTTGGTTAGAATCCCTATTTTTTCTATTTTGGCTTCTTCAATAACTTTTTCAACTATTTCTCTGAGCACTCTTTCCTCTGATATTAATTTTTTATCCACGCCATAGAACTCTGCTATTATGTGTCTTCCCAGTATCTTCATTTCTTCACCTCTCCTCAAACAACAAAATTTAAGTATTTCTAAAAGTAATCATAAATTATTTCTTAAATTTTTCGATAATTTCAGTATTTCCGAATGTTCGATAATAAATTGATGTTGAAGTTTGATTGTACAAATGACATTAATAGCCTGATAAAGCTGCTTTTGCTGCTGATATTCTCGCCGCTATTAAGCGATATGGAGAACAACTTATTGAATCAAGCCCTATTTTATGGCAAAATTTTATTGATTTTTCTTCTCCTCCATGCTCTCCACAAATCCCTATTTCTATTTTTTTATTAGCACTTCTTGCTTTTTCAACAGCAATTTTCATAAGCTCTCCCACTCCTTTAAAATCAAGGGTTGCAAAAGGATCGTCATTTATTATTCCCGTCTCAATATAATCCTTCAAAAATTTTTCTTCAGCATCATCTCTACTGAAACCAAAAGTCGTCTGTGTTAAATCATTTGTCCCGAAAGAAATAAAATCCACTTCCCTTGCAATCTCATCAGCAGTCAAGCAGGCGCGAGGCAATTCTATCATTGCCCCTATTTTATAGTTAATTATCGCGTTTTTTTCTTTAAAAATTTTTTTAATTTCATCGATTATAATTCTTTTAACATTTTTTATTTCATTTGCATCACTTACAACAGGTATTTCAATGTAAGGCAAGCAATTAACTCCTTTTTTATTTACTTCTATAGCAGCTTCAATTATTGCTCTTGTTTGCATTGCATATATTTCTGGCTTTTTTATTCCTAGCCTTACTCCTCTGAATCCAAGCATTGGATTTGCCTCTTTTAACTTTTTAACAATTTCAAATATTTCTTCCTCTTCATTACTCATTTCTCCTTTTATTCTTTTCTCTAAAAGTTCTTCATATTTTGGAAGAAATTCATGAAGAGGAGCATCTAAAAGGCGTATAACTATTGGCTTTTCTCCAACTATTTCAAAAATTTCAATGAAATCTCTTCTCTGCATTTCAAGAAGTTTATTCAACGATATTTTATCTCCAAATATCGCTTTCCTAACAATTTCGAGCCTCAATGGATTTAAAAACATGTGTTCTGTTCTGCATAATCCTATTCCTTCTGCCCCAAATTTCATAGCCTTTTCAGCATCGCTTGGTAAGTCAGCATTTGCATAAACCTTCATTTTTCTTATTTCATCTGCCCATGAAAGAATAGCTTTTAGCTCTTCAGGAAATTCAGCTTCTTCAAGCTCTGCAATTCCTTCATACACCTCACCGCTGCCTCCATCCATTGATATAAAATCTCCTTCCCTGAATATTTTTCCGCCAGCCACTATCTCTTTTTTCTCCTCATTTATTTCTATATTGCATCCAACAATACATGGAATCCCCAAACCTCTACTCACAACCGCTGCATGAGAAGTAAGTCCCCCTCTGGCTGTTATAACGCCTTGTGCTCTTGCAACCCCATGGATATCATCTGGACTTGTTTCCTCTCTTATTAAAATTATTTTTTCATTTAATCCTCTTTCATATGCAGTGTCGGGGGAGAGACATATCATGCCGAAAGCTGCGCCGGGTGAGGCGGGCAGGCCCTTCGCTATTACGCGATTCGCTCTCTTTATTCTTTTATGCAAAAGCTGATTTAAAGAAGTTGCATCAATTCTGAGTAATGCTTCCTCCTTCTCTATTATTCCTTCTTTTACCATATCAAAAACTATTTTTATGTCAGCTTTTGCTGTTCTTTTTCCCTTTCTAGTTTGAAGTATATATAACCTTCCTTTTTCAACAGTAAATTCTATATCCTGCATATCTCTGTAATGCATTTCAATTCTCTTAGCGACACTGCTTATTTCATCGTATAAAGAAGGATTTATTTCTTTCAATTTTTCAATTGGAAGAGGTGTTCTTTTTCCAGATACTATATCTTCACCCTGTGCATTTATAAGAAATTCTCCATAAATTTTATTGCTTCCATCCGATGGATTTCTTGTAAAAATAACTCCAGTATATGAATCGTTGCCAATATTTCCAAAAACCATTGCCTGCACTATGACTGCTGTTCCAAGATTATGAGGTATATTTTTAATTTTCCTATAATTTATTGCCCTTTCATTATTCCATGATTTAAAGACAGCTTCAATAGCGATAAAAAGCTGCTCATATGGGCTTGGCAATTTAAAAACTTTTTTATATTCTTCAACAATTTCTCTGAGTTCATCAATAGCTTCAATATTTTTCTTTTCAAGCAATTCATCAAATTTTTTAGCATCTATTCCAAGAGCAACTCTACCAAAAATTGCAAGAAATCTTCTATAAGCATCGTAAGCAAATCTCTTATCCTCAATTTTCTCAACCATCTCATCTGTCATACCAAGATTTATTATAGTATCCATCATTCCTGGCATAGAAACAGGCGCACCAGAACGAACTGAAAGAAGAAGATCTTTTCCAAACTTTTTTCCTGTTCTTTTTTCTATTTTTTCAAGAGCATACAAAATCTCTTTTTTTATGTCATCACTTATTTTTCCTTCCTCAAAATATCTCTTACAAGCATCTGTTGATATTATAAAACCTGGAGGAACAGATATACCTATCCTCACTAGCTCACAAAGATGGGCTCCTTTATTCCCGAGAATTTCAGCCATTTCTTTGTTTCCTTCTTCAAATAGATACACATATTTCATTTTCATCCTTATAAAAATTAACTTAAATAATTTTCTGTTGTGTCATTATGAAATCTCTTATTGTTTCATAGGAAGTAACGGTTTCTGGTTAAATCCCAGATTTTCCGGATTTCTTTACTCTTTCACCTCTTATGAGAAAGAAACTCGGATATTTCTACATTTTTCTTTCGTGGGCCCTAGCATTTTCCAATTTGAGAAAACATTTTGTTATCTAAAAATTAGTTAGATTTTTATATTAGAAAAGGTAATCTGTATCTACCAAACGCATATTATAAAAGTAAAAATCAAAAAAATTATATAATATATTTTCTATTCAATTGAGGTGAGGAGATGGAGAAAGAAAAATTGCCAAAAGCTCCTGGGTATGTGATTGCAATAGCTCTTCTGGGACTGATTTTTGTAATAGCGGCTCTTATTGCAATATTTATGAGTGCAAATAAGGGATGGCCTCTTTACTATGGGGGGATATTGTTAATAATTGGTTTAATATTTATCTTTGCTGGAGGAGCATTAAGAAGGAAAGCGATGCAAAAAGGTAAATAAAGAGAAAAAATATTTAAAAACATTTCTCTTTAGCTTTAATGCTTGATAAAAAAGATAGATTTATCCTAAAGAAGAAAATTGAAGAGCTTAAGGCAGTAAAAGGACAACATACGGAGCTTATTTCTCTTTATATTCCTCCTTCTCGCCAGATAAGTGATGTAATGGCATATTTAAGGAATGAATATTCTGAATCAACAAATATAAAATCAAAGCAGACACGCAAAAACGTGCTTTCAGCAATTGAAGGAATAATGGCGAGGCTAAAATATTTTAAATCCCCCCCTCCAAATGGTTTAATTTTTTTTGTTGGAATGGTTGGTGAGCCACCCAAGCTATTTGCAGAAATAATTGAACCACCTGTTCCAATAAATACATATCTTTATAGGTGCGACTCGCAATTTTATTTGAAACCCCTCGAAGAAATTATAGAAGAAAAAGATGTTTACGGTCTTCTTTTAATAGATAGAAGAGAATGCACAATTGGCTTTTTACAGGGAAGTAGAATAGAGTTAGCAACTTATATGACTTCGCGCGTGCCAGGCAAGCACGGCAAAGGAGGGCAGAGCCAGAGAAGATTTGAAAGGCTTACTGAAATAGCAGCTCATGAATGGTTTGTTAAAGCGGGAGAAAAAGCTTCTCAGCTTTTTCTTGAAAAAAATGTTAAAGGCGTAATGGTTGGCGGGCCTGGGCCTACAAAAAGGGAATTTGTTAATGGAAATTATCTTGATTATAGGATAAAGGAAAAAATAATTGGGTTATATGATACTGGCTATACTGATGAATATGGGTTGAGAGAGCTTATAAATTCTGCATCAAATGATATAGAGGAGCTTGATATTGTTAAAGATAAAAAAATTATGCAAAGGTTTTTAGAAGAGATTAAAAAGAATAGTGGGCTGGCAATATATGGAGAGGAGGAGGTAAAAAATGCATTAATGGCAGGAATGCTTGATGTTCTTTTAATTTCATCAGAGCTTGAAAGATATAAGGTGAAGGCATATTGTAATAGTTGTGGATATAATTTTGAAGGAATTGTTGAAAAATTAAATCTTCAGTGTCCAAAATGCAATAGTAATATGGAAATAACTGAAAAAAAAGATATTATTGAAGAATATGCTGAACTCGCTGAAAAGTCATCTACTGAAATGGAAATAATAAGTAGGGAGAGCGAGGAAGGAGAAATATTATACAGAGCATTTAATGGGATAGCTGGCATATTAAGATATAGGAGAGAATAAGTTAAATATTAGATTTTTATATATTTTCATGGGTTGCTACATATGTGGAGCCAAAACAAGAAATTTATGCAATCACTGCTATCAACCAATATGCAATGAACATTCCTATTTTATAGAGTCAATTTCCTCCTATTTATGCGAGAGTTGCTATAATTCATACATTAATGGCTCTCAAAATGTTATTTGTGAATAATTTTGCTGAAACTTGTTGCATATATTTTTCCATTTCTTTTACATACCCATAACAAAATAATTTCATTTCCTTCATTTATCTTATTTATCTCCCTTGCCTTTTCATCAAATAAATAAATCTCTTTTCCATCAACAATAATTTTTCTTGAAAATTTTTCACAATTTTTATCAATAATTACTCTCGTTGGAAATTTTTTCTCAATTTTTCCTTTAATGCAGAAAATTCCATCTTTCTCTCCAAACTCAATTCTTGTCTCAATTTTTTTATCTATTTTGCTCACCCTTCCAAATTTTCCAACATTTATTTCTAGTCCATATATTCCTTTTTTTGCTATTCCATTTGCTATTCTTATACAATCTCCTTCACTTAAATAGTTTAAAATTTTTTTATTCTCATCCCATAGTTTTAGCACACAATGCCCACTTTCATCTCCTATAACAGCAATAGCCTTTTTTTCATAAATTTCTCCTTTGCTTTCAATTTTTGCATCTATGGCAACATTTCCTTCTGCCTCCATTATCTTTTTCCTTTCAATTAATCTATTTTTCTCCATTAAAAGCAGTTTTGCAACATCTTCATCTATAAGCCAATCAAATTTTTCCATCTCCGCCTTTATTTCATCCACAAAGCTATGGCAATGATATTTTTTATTTTTTCTAAATTTTCTGCTTTGTTGAAGGGGATAAAAATGCGAGAAATTGGAAGGAATATAATGAATAGTTGGTAAGAAGAGGAGAATTTTACATATCTCTAGATTTTATGGAAACATGGGATGAGGAACTAGAGGAAATGAATTACAAAAAGAGAGGAAGACCCTATAAATTTCCAGAATCTTTCATGACATTTCTTGCCTTTGTTCATATCGCTTTTCTTCCATTTCGTCAAAACGCCTCTACTAAGGCAAGAGGGTCCAAATATGGACAAAGATGGGCTGCAGAGACATTCTTATCAGGAGTTAAAAGAATATTTGGAGAAACAACTAAAACAAAGACTAAAGAACCTTTCACTAATTGTTCAACAAAGCATAAATTTTCAAAAAGATATTTAACTATTAAGAACTACATTTTCATGAGCCCCACAATAATTGGATTATTTGCTGCAACTCTTACAACAATCTCTTTCATCCCTCAAGCTATAAAAACATTTAGGCTGCGCCGGGCGGAGGATATTTCGCTTGCGATGTATGTTTTGTTTTGCAATGGCATATTCCTCTGGCTTATCTATGGTATATTGATAAAAGATTTTCCAATAATTTTGGCAAATTCAATCACGCTTGTTTTATCCCTAACTATTCTTTTTTTCAAAATAAAGTATGGATAGAAATTTTATATATCATTTGATATATCTTTTGATATGTTTGAAGATTTAAAAATAAAAGAAGCAATAAAACTGATGCTTTTAAGCTACATGAAGGAAAGAAAAATGCATGGATATGCTCTTATGAAAAAAATTTCAGAGGATAGAGGAAAAAAGACAAGCACTGGCATTATTTATCCATTGCTTGCTGAGCTTGAAAAAAATGGCTTAATAAAATCTGAAAAAGATAAAAAGAATAAGAAATTTTATAAGATAACAATGAAAGGTTTAAGCTACTTGAATAGAAGGAAAGAAAAATTGAAAGAGATAGTTAAGCATATGAATAAAATAAGAGAATTTGAAAAAATGGGTGCAGATGAGTTGAGAGATGCGTTAAGAATTGCATTTATTAAATTTGATAGTTTAAATGAGAAACAGAAAAAAAGAATATCAAAAATTATTAAAAATGCATCAAAAGAAATTAAATATATAGTTGAATTTGGTGAGTAAAATGCAGGCAATAGTTGTTGAAAATTTAACAAAAAAATTTGGCGATATTGTTGCAGTAAATAATATTTCATTTAAAGTGAATAAAGGAGAAATTTTTTCATTTCTAGGTCCAAATGGAGCAGGAAAAACAACAACAATTCATATTCTTGTAACAATTTTAAAGCCTACATCTGGAAATGCTTTTGTTGCTGGATATGATGTTTTAAAAGAGGCAAAAGAAGTAAGGAAAAGGATAGGTATAGTTTTTCAAGAGCCAAGTTTGGATACAAATTTAACTGCATATGAAAATCTCTATATTCATGGAGGAATTTATGGTTATTATGGCAATCAATTGAAAAGTAAGATAGATGAGTTACTCAAATTTGTTGAATTGGAAAATTTTAAAAATAAGGTTGTTAAAACATTCAGCGGAGGAATGGCGAGGCGGCTGGAGGTAGCGAAGGCTTTGATCCATGAGCCAGAAATTCTTTTTTTGGATGAACCAACAATCGGGCTTGACCCACAGACAAGAGCTAGGATATGGGATTATATAGAAAAGCTTAGAGATGAAAAGGAAATAACAATATTTCTTACAACCCACTATATGGAAGAGGCTGAACAGCTTTCTGATAGGATAGCAATAATAGATAATGGAAAAATAGTTGCTTACGATACTCCAGAAAATCTTAAAAGCATGATTGGCGAGGATATTATTTACATAAATGCTGAGCCTCTGGAATGTTTTGATGGAGATTTTGCAAATGATTGCAAAATTTTGGAAGATGGAAGAATTAAGATAAGTGTTAATAATGCAAGTTCAGCAATTCCAAAAATTTTTGAAATAGCACAGAAGAAAGGAATAAAAATAAAGAATATAGCCTATCACAAACCAACTCTTAATGATGTTTTTATTCATCTTACTGGAAAGGAATTAAGGGATAAAGAAAATTCCTCGCCAAAAATAAGGAGGAGATTTTAATGAGAGCTTTCCTTAGCATGGTTTATAGGCAAATAAAAAGATTCTGGCGTGGTAAATCAAGGGTTGCGGGTGCGATAATAAATCCTCTCATATGGCTTGTTTTCTTTGGGCTTGGATGGAGCAAGGTTTTTGAATCACCTTTTGCAAAGCAGATTTTTGGAGGAATTGATTATATTTCATTTCTTGCTCCAGGATTGATGACAATGGGTTTATTTACCGCTTCCTTTATAAGTGGTGTTACTGTTATATGGGATAAACAATTTGGATTTTTGAAGGAAACACTTGTTGCTCCTGCCTCAAGAAAAAGCATAATTGCTGGACGAATAATTGGAGATGCTTTCATTTCCTTAATTCAAGGCTTTATAATACTTTTATTCACTTTTCCGCTTGCAAAATCTCTTAAAATAAGTGGCTTTGCTCCAGTTTTGCTTGTTGGTTTCATTCTTTCAATTGCAATTTCATCACTTGGAGTTAGTTTATCTCTCAAAATGGCGAGCATGGAAGGATTTCAGATGATAATGATGGTTATAATGATGCCATTGATTTTTCTAAGTGGAGCAATTTATCCTATTGATACAATGCCAAAATGGATGCAATATTTTGCTCGTGTTAATCCTTTAACTTATGCAGTTGATGCATCTCGCAACCTTCTTTTAGGAATTTCAAAATTCTCCTTGCTCCTTGATTTCTCTATACTATCAATAATAGCAATAATTTTCCTCGCAACAGCAATGCTTCTTTTTGAAAGAGCAACAATTGAGTAGCGCTGGGAGCAGGATTCGAACCTGCGATGGCTTGCGCCAAGCGGCTCTCGAGGCCGCCGCCTTTCCGCTAGGCTATCCCAGCATAATTTTAATATTTGTGATTTTTATTAACCTTACTATGGAAGTTGAGATTGAGACAAGAGAAGGAAAAAAGAAGGTTGAGATAAGAGAAGATGCTAGCGGGGAGGATTTGCTTTCCTTGCTTGGAATTTTGCCAGATTCATGCCTTATAGTTGTTGATGGTAAGCCTGTGCCTTATACTGAGAGAATAAGAGGGAAAAAAATAAAAATAATAAATGTTGCTACTGGTGGATAGCTCCCGTGGTGTAGCGGCCAATCATATCGGCCTCTCGAGCCGAAGACCCGGGTTCAA
Organism: Thermoplasmatota archaeon; assembly: GCA_038818725.1. GTDB lineage: Archaea > Thermoplasmatota > E2 > UBA202 > JdFR-43 > JACIWB01. The sequence continues at coordinate 12,245 of JAWAYL010000023.1, forward strand.
ATCCCGGCGGGAGCACTAAAATTCTAACTAAAAGAAAAGTTCTATAAAGCATCGCTTTCATTTATTCTATGGACTTTTTTGGAGAAGATGAAAATAAAGATAATATGCCTAAACTAAGCGAGGGAGCAATTAAGCATATTGTGGCAATCGCATCTTGCAATACCGCGGGAAATGGTTTATGAAAATAGGATAGAGGGGGCAATGGAATTGTTGAAAGAAGCGGATGATGTTTTCTCATCAGTTGCATCTGTAGCCTTTATTGCAGGAAAAAAAGAACTTGCATTTGAAATGGTGGAATATATTAAGGATGCCCATCTAAAAATACATAGATTGTTACAATTTTCAAATCTTTTGTGGAAATCTGGAAATAGTGAAAAGGCATTAGAAATTTTAGAGGATGTAGATAGATGATGCTTTAAATTTGCTTAAAAAATAAAAGATGCAAAAAAGAAAGCAAATTTATTGGCGGAAATTGTTACATAAAGAAGGGCAAGGAATTGATTAAAAAAGCTGCTAGAATAGCAAGAAAGGTTGAGGATGAAGAGGAAAATTTAGTGTAATTGGTAAAATAGCAATTATAGCAGCGAAAATTTGAGATAAAACAGAAGCTGAAAGGCTGATAAATGAATGCAATAACTGCTCATGCAATGTTTGAAAATGGGGACGAAAGATACAAGGAAATAATGTATGAAGTTATAAAGATGGCGAAAGAATTGAAAAAGAAAGAAAGGTTTTATTATTATATGGATGGAGTTCATAAAATAATTGTGGAAGTGATGCTTGAAATCGGGAAATTAGATGATGTATTAAATTTTATAGATGAAATGGAAGAAAAGGAATTAATTTATTCTTACTTGATAGATTTTTTGATAGATAAAAATAGATTGGATGCAATGAAAGTTGCAGAATTTTTCAATGATAAAATAGAAAAAGAAAAAATATTAAAATTTAAAAATAGTTTTTGGCAAGAATTATAAATAATTTCTAAATTAAAGGTATGAATTTCAAAAAATTGTTGGTTGCGGTGCTAATTCCTCTTTTTATTCCATTAACTGAAAATAATTCTGAAATTCCAGATTGGGCTGATGGATATTTTTATGGAGAAGTAAAAATAATGAATAAGGTTATTGGAGAAGTTGAAGGATATATACGCTTGGCTAGAAACGATTTCAGCGGAAATATTTCAGGATTATTTAAAGGAAAGAAAGAAATTAAATTTGAAGGATTTTTTTATAAAAATGTTATTTTCTGTAAGCCATTTTTTGGAATTTTAAAAAGAGATGAAAAGAAATTTCACGTATCCATTTTTGGAATTAAGGTAGATGGAGAATATTATGCTTCATTTCTTCCAAAACCGAAAGGAAATTATAGCATTGGCATTAAAGAGATTTATCTTATAGATTATGAAAGAGATGAAAAACTTACACAAAGGGAGGATGATAAAAGAGAAATGATGCTTTATTTATGGTATCCAACTGAAGAAAGAGAAGGAAAAAGATATGAATATATGGGCGAGCAAACATTTAGATGGCTTTTAAAACAATCTTATCTTTTCTGGATTCCAGAAAATGGATATGAATATGTAAAAACTCATTCTTTCATAAATGCAAGCTTTGCGGAAGGAAAATTTCCTCTTATAATATTCTCACATGGCTACAGAGGATATCCATCAATGTATACTTCAATGATTGAAGAAATTGTGAGCCATGGTTTTATAGTTGCAGGCATATGCCATCCATATGTTGCTGGCATAACAGTATTTCCAGATGGAAGGGTAATAGAAGTAGAGGATTTATCTCAATATAATGAAAGTTATAGAAAGTGGTGGTTAGAAACAGCTTTTAATGAAGTAATAGGGGACATAACCTATACAATAGATTATCTTCTTAAGGAATTTCCCGAAAATATAGATAAAGAAAATATAGGGATATATGGGCATTCATTTGGTGGAGGTGCGGCCCTAGCTATGTGCGGCAGCGAGCGAATAAAGGCGGGGCTTGCTCTGGATGGCTATTTTAGAAGCAGTAAAGGGGAGAAGCCATTTTTCATGTTTTTTGTTGAAGAAAGATTTGAAGAGGATGAATTTTTGCAGGGATTATGGGAAAATACAAGCGTAGGATATGTAGCTATTGTGAATGGCTCCGGTCATTATGATTATACTGATTTGCCTGTTTTGCTTCCCCATTTTGCTCCAAATATTCCAAAATATCTTATCCCTGGATTTGGAAAAATAGGTGGAAAAAGATTGGTTAATATTGTGAATAAATTTACTCTTGCATTTTTTGATGTATATCTTAAAGGGAAGAATATTGAAGAGTTGCTTTCGCTTGAAGACGATTTTGAGGAAGTTTTATTTTATTATAAATTTTAATCATCAAAATATGTTAAGCTTAAAGTTCCCCAGTCATCAAAATCATTCATTCCATGGCTCCCATCTGAATAATCAACAAGAATGTAAGTATAGCGATAATTCATGCAGCTTTTATATGGGGTGTATTTCCAATAAGCCAATTTCCATGGATACATGGTATCTTCATTATCTACTCCTGGATTCCATATTGCTAATGAATGACCTGTTTCATGCATAAAAACACTTGCATAAACTATATCTCTATCTACAAAAAATAACTGTTTGCATTTCTCCTCTATATATTTTGTCGAAATCTGCCACATATCTCTTTTTACTGCATATCCATTAAAGCCCGCATCATAAACAATAACCGCATAATGAAATATACCTTTTCTCCATGAGCTTTCATTGTTATGCAGGAAATATTTATTGTAGTAATTATCCAAATCTTTTCCAGTTACAGAGAGCTTGAAAGGTATTTTTTCTCCACCTCCCATGCATCCATCATCAAGATGATAAACTATATTATGCTTATCATAAGCGGTTCTTAGCATTTCTTTTGCTCCATCTGGCAAAACACTTTCTTTTATTCCATTCCCTGCTTCCATTTGATCAACTTCTATAAATAAATCTTTTCTGAAAGGATCAGAACCCCATTGAGAAGTCAAATACTCTTCATAATTGCTTAAACCATCTTCATCTGGGTCAAGATTTTTGTGGTCATCCCATATAAGAGGATTATACTCCCATCTATCTTCAAAGCTTCCATTCCACCAGTTGTAGCGGAAATAATGTCCCCATTTATATTCCCATTCTATAGGTATGCTATCATTATCTATGTCCTCGCCTCTATTATCTTTTGTTGGGTCTGTATGAAATACATTCGCTTCTATCCAGTAAGGAATTCCATCTCCATCATAGTCATTCTGATAAATTGAAAAGCCAATTTCGCAATCTCTATTATTTTGATAAATGCTATTGTCATCGCACCCATTGAGGCGCCCGTAGCCGCTCAAATCCTTATTCCAGTAGCTTGGAGGCGAGTTGAAGTCGTCGCCATACCAGTGGCCGGATTTTATGCTGTATGTTAAATTTACATCCATGCTATAAGGATAATCATCTATATTATCGCTTATATCACATAGTTTATCAACAACATCTTTATCCCATAGCTGAATCACTATGCTAACAAATTCTACATCATCTGGAACATTTGCTCTTGCAGACCATTTTTCATATACATATTTTTGATTTCTCCATATAGGGCTTGTAAATTCTTCTCCATTTATGAAAACTTTTACATAAAAATCAGGGTCGCTGAAATCATCTATCTTATCTATTGTTCGATGAAGATATTTTGTTTCAAGAGAGCGAATATAATTTATTTCAACAGTTACTTCTATATCAACAAGCGGGTCAAAATCTTCTGAAATTTTATTTGCTTTTTCCTTATATGTAGATAAGCTTATAGGGAATAAAAATATTGCAATTGAAATCAAAACAATTGTTTTTTTCATGCGTGAAAATAAGAAAGAAATATAAATATTTGTTGCACAAAATGGTGAAAAATTCGTAATATTTAGAGAGGAAAATTTATAAATTTATATTATATTAACAATTGAGGCAAACAAGGTGTTAAGATGAAAAAATTGCTGCTAATCGGAATATCTGTAATTATTTTTGGGCAACTAATATTTATGATTTTAAGCCAGCCGCCGTCTGGTTGGCCAAATTCATGGACATTGATTGATACGGATGGAAATGAGAATGGAGCACAAGATAATCGCAGAGATGTTCAATATGCTTATATAGCAATGGATGAAAATTATCTATATTTAAGGCTATGCTGTTATGCTGCTCCAAATTTTACTTTAGAGAAGGATGCAAGGTATAAATGGTTTATAGATTTAAATGGAGATGGAAGTATTCAAGGAGGTAACATAATTGGAAATGAGTATATGTTTTTTGTTGAAGATACAAATGATGATGGGGCTGGAGATGTTTATCTTTTAAAGGATTTAAATGGAGATGGAATGTTCAGTGAATGGGAAGGAAATTATAGTGGTGGACTAATAACAAATAGTTCAATAGGTGGATATGAAATAATTGGAAATTGTGTGCTTTTGTATATAAGCTGGGATGCTATAGGAAATCCCTATCCTTTTTATCTTTTAACATGGGCAACAGACCAGGAAAATCCTAATCTTGAACAGGCACCAACAACAGATACTGCTGATTTAACAGATATACCATTTGGACCATTTTTCCCACCATATGTTTATTTAAGCATAGAAAAAGAAGATGCTCCTGATCCTGTTTATGCAGGGGGAACATTAAATTATACCATATGGGTTAATAATACAGTTGGAATAAATCTTACAAATGTAACGCTGATAGAAACCTATGACCCAAATGTAACCTTTATCTCATCAAGCCCACCGCCAACGCAAGGAAATAACACATGGATTTTCAATTTATCTGTTAATTCTTCCTGGAGTGTAAATATAAGTGTAATTGTTAATTCATCTTTAACAAATGGAACAATCTTACATAATTATGTGAATGTAACATATGGAAATCTATCAAATTTAACAGGAGTTTATAATGAAACATGGGAAAATACAACAGTTATATACTATCAACTAAATCCAAGCATAAGCATAAATAAAGAAGCATATCCAAGCACAATTCATAGTGGTGAAATTGTAACATATTATCTTAATATAACAAATACAGGAGATGTTAATTTAACAATTGAAAGCATAATTGATAATCAAAGCTTGATTTTTGTTTATTCATCAGGAGATGATGGAGATGGAATATTTGAGCCAACAGAAACATGGACATATGTAAATACAACAGCCATAAGCATTGATACATGGAATAAAGTAAATGTAACTGCAAAAGATGAAACAGGAAAAGAAGTATATGATGAAGATGATGCTTTTGTTAATGTAATAAATCCAAGCATAAGCATAAATAAAGAAGCATATCCAAGCACAATTCATAGTGGTGAAATTGTAACATATTATCTTAATATAACAAATACAGGAGATGTTAATTTAACAATTGAAAGCATAATTGA
>JAWAYL010000024.1:0-16700 GCA_038818725.1 Thermoplasmatota archaeon
AATAAATTCTCCAATTATAAAAAGGATAGAAGGAAGAAAAGCTGATTCAATCATCTTGCCAAGTGGAAAAATAATACCTCCATTTACAATAACTGGAATTCCAGCAAAAGTAATGGAAGAGATGAATACAAGAAAAATACTCCAGTTCCAAATTTTGCAGAAAAGCATTGATAGAATAGAAGTTTTAATTGTAATAGATGATGAACAGCGAAATATGGAGCCAAAAAATGAAGTTATTTTCAAAAAGCTCAAGGAAAAATTTGAAGAAAAATTCAATGGAGAAATAAAAGTAGAGATTATAGAAGTAGATGAAATTCAAAAAAGTGAAACACTTGAAACACCTCCTCCAGTTGTTGCATCAAATGTAAGGTTGCCTTAAGCAGAGATAAGAACACGAATTAAATCCCTCAAACCAGGAGATAAGCCAAGGAAAAATAAGAAAAATTTTACTGTATTCTTTAAATTTAATTTCAAATCATTTATTCCATATAAAACAAGAATTGCTACAATTATTTTTATTAAAGGATACAAAATTCCATAGCTCATTAAAAAAGCTGGCAATGGATGCTTTTCCCCATATCTAAATCCAAAATTAAATGGATCGGCAATTGCAAAATATGTTGTTATTCCATCTAAAAGATGACCAAAAATTACAAAAGAGCTTATTTTATCAATAAAAGATATTTTTAGATGATTTGATATATAGAAAATTGCAAGAGTAAAAATTATTGATAAAACTAAAGAAATTAAAATTCTTGCATCAACTCTTTTTATGAAAAAAATTAAAGTTGCTAAAGAAGCGATGGTTGCGATTAAGCCAAATGAAAAAATTGAAGAATTATAATTTTTTTCCATTTTTCTGTAGATAAGGAATACTATTATTGAAATTATTGCAAAAAATATCGGATTTAATTTAAGCGAAAAAATAAAATAAAGGAAAATATAAAAAATATTTATTGCGACAATAGCAATTAAAAAATTTTTCTCTTCATTAAATTTTATTCCATAAAGAATTGAAATAAAAAATAAAATTCCCACCTGAACATAAATAAGAGGAGTAATAAATAAATAGGAAAATGGCGGGGCAAAGGCGCCCGCATCCTCTAGCACCCTTGAAATTGAGCCATAAGCTATAAAAGGCAAGGAATAAATTATAAATTTAATGTCAACTCTTATCTTATATCTTTCAAGAAAAATATAAAAAAGATAAATGAATAAAATAAGTAAAGCACCATAAGTTAATTCAGATATAATAGTATAGCCTTCATATGCAACTAATCCATTTCTTATTGCTGGCTTGCCTGTGGCATCCGCTATTACTGGCCCAATGAAATATTTCCATATAAATTTATCATAAATTATGTGAGGAAAAAGAATTAATGTGAGCAGGAAAAAAATTATTGGAATTGCAATATAGCGGAGCTTCATGAAATGTAACCACATGAAACATTTAAATTTTACAATTTTGTCAAGCAAGTCCTCAGATAAGACAAAAATTATTAATATTATTTCTATATAAAATTGATGAATAAAATGAATCTGAAAATTGTTTTAGTTGCTACCATGCTTTTTATTTTACCATTAACAAATTTAAAGTATTCATCAACTAAAATTTTAATAAAAGAAAAAACTTCTTTACCTCCTCCTCAAAAAGTTGATATGCTTCTCGAAATTTCTATAGCCAGAAGAAAATCTGTAAGAGAATTCAATGAAACACCAGTAAGTGATGAAATTCTTTCCACTATTTTATGGGCTTCCTATGGCTATATAAATGATGAAAAGAGGACAATTCATGGAATAGAAGGATATGCAGCCAAGATTTATGTATTAAAAGAGGATGCTGTATACTTTTATGACCCATTAAATCATTCTCTTGTGCTTTACAAAAAGGGAGATTATAGGCGGCGTGTAGCGCAATATGAAGCTCCTATTCAGCTTGGAATTATATGGGATAAGAATAAAAGCGAAAATGAAAACTATGTTGCTGCTGAAATAGGAGAAATTGGGCAGAATATATATTTTATGGCAAATGCTTTAGGCTTAGGAACAGTAACTACATTAGGAATGACGCTTTCAGCAATTGGCTTACCATCAAATGAGGTGCCGAAAATTATTATGCCTCTTGGATATGCAGAATGCCCATATAACTTTACATATAAACCGATGCTTATATCTAACCTTCCTTCAATAAAAAATTCTTCCACAAGTTTATGGGATGCAATATATAATAGAAGTGAAACCAACATATGGAAAGGAGAGATAAATAAAGAAAAAATTTCACAAATTTTATGGGCTGCATATGGCTTTTCCTATTATATTGACAATTGTATAACAGAGGAAAATAAGATAGTAAGGCATCGCACTGTGCCAAGTGCTCATGCCTATTATCCTTTAAAAATATATGCAGTGACAAAAAATGGAGTGTATAGATATATTCCAGGAGTGTATAGGTATTATATGTGGAATCTTCCAGTTTTTCATTCCATTATAAAAATAAGGCAAGGAGATTATAGGAAGGAGATTGCAAAAGCTTCATCAATGCCATCTATATACTCTGCTCCACTTATCCTAATTTCAGTATTGGATGTAAGAATGACAAAAGGAATGATTGGCTTGTGGGATGATTTCTCTGGAGAAGAATTCAGATGGCTATGGTATTATGAAGCTGGGGCATCTGCACACAATGTCCTTTTAGAAGCAACAGCATGGAATTTGTCCGCAAACATTGTTTTGCCAACAAATAATGAGGAAATTCTAAATGTGCTTAAGTTGAATAAAAATTTCCTTCCATTGCTTATAATCCCAGTTGGAGAATAATGGATTAGGGCGCTTTATTATATGCAGTTTTTGCCTTTTGATTTTTGCACAAAATATTTTTATATAAAAATAGATAAAAATGTGAAAAAGAAAGAACTGGAAATAATTCTTCAGAAAATTGAAAAGGAAGTAAAGTTGAATGAAAGTTTAGAACAATATTCAACGCCTGCAGAAATTGCTTCAGATATGCTCTGGATTGCAAGAAATGATATTATTGGAAAAATTGTTATTGATTTAGGTTGTGGAACTGGTATATTTTCAATTGGCTCAGCAATTCTTAATGCAAAAAAAGTTATAGGTGTAGATATAGATGAAAATTTGGTTGAAATAGCAAAAAAAGAGGCGAAAAAATTAGGCTTGGCTATAGATTTTTTTGTTGATGACATCGAGAATTTTAACATAAAAGGCGAAACAACAATAATGAACCCGCCCTTCGGCGCCCAATATGCCAGCAGGCACGCAGATAAAATTTTTCTGAAAAAGGCAATGGAACTTACAGATTGCATTTATTCTCTTCATCTAAAAAATACTGAGAATTTTTTAAAAAAATTTATTGAAGAAAACGGATGGAAAATATGCTATAAAAAGGAATATAAGTTTCCTCTAAAAGCATGTCTTCCATTTCATAAAAAGAGGATTGCTTATTATGATGTAATTATGATAAATTTGAGAAAAAATATTATATCCCAATTAAATATTTTATAGCAATGAAATGTGAGATGTGTGGAAAAGATACAAAACTTTTTAGGACATTAATTGAGGGCTCAGAAATGATGGTCTGTAGAGAATGCACTAAATATGGTATAGTTATACCAGAGAAAGTGGTAGCGAAGATTAAAAAGTCTTTACCTTATTCAAAAGATGTTTTTGAAGAAATGAATAAAGAGCTTGTTGATGGCTGGGGTAAAAAAATAAAGGAAGCGCGCGAGAGAAAAGGACTCACAAGAGAGCAACTTGGAGCAAAAATAGGTGAAAAAACAATAACAATTGCAAAAATAGAAAATGAAGAACTCCGTCCTCCCGATGAAACGGTAAAAAAGCTCGAAAAATTTCTTGAAATAAATCTTTTTTGCGAAGTTGGAAGCGTGTCCTTAAAGCCAAGGAATGTTAAGGCAATTACACTAGGAGATTTGATTAAAAATGTGGATAGAAAAAGCAAGGAAAGCGATTGAAGAAAAAAAGCTCATTGTTTATCCAACAGATACATTATATGCTCTAGGAGGAGATGCAACAAGTAGTGAAGTAGTTAAAAAAGTTTTTGATGTGAAAGAAAGACCATATAATATGCCAATATCAATAACTATTTCAGACATTGAGGAAATAGAAGAATATTGCTTCATGAATGAAATTGCTTATAAAATTGCTGAAAAATTTTTACCAGGAGCAATAACAATTGTTCTTAAAAAAAAGCGCAGCTTGCCAGATTTACTTGGAAAAGAAAAAATTGGAATAAGAATTCCAGCGAATGAAATAGCAAGAAAAATTGCAAAAGGTTTGCCAATTACTTCAACAAGTGCAAACAAGCATTGCAAAGAAGAAGCGAGAAGCATAGATATAGCAAAAAAACAGCTTGGCAATGAAATAGCTATTTATATAGATGCTGGTCCTTTAATGGGTAAGGCATCAACAGTAATAGATGTATCTGAAGGAAGAATAAAGATTTTAAGAGAAGGGGCAATAAAAAAGGAGGAAATATATGGAATATGAAAGCTATAAGGAGGCTGGGAAAATTGCAAAAAATGCTATTGAAAAAGGAGTAGCAAGCATAAAAGAAGGAAAAAGCTATTTAGAAATCGCAGAAGAAATAGAAGAATACATAAAAGAGAGGGCACAGCTTGCATTTCCAGTGAATATATCTGTAAATAGCGTCGCCGCCCATTATACGCCGTCGCTGCGAGATGAGCTTGTATTTATAAAAGGAGATGTTGTAAAAATTGATGTTGGGGTGCATGTTAATGGTTTTATAGCAGATACTGCCAGAACAATAGAAATAGGAACAAATAATAAAGAAAAATTGATAAAATCAGCTAAGGAAGCGCTTGAAGAAGCTATAAGTATAATAAAAGCTGGCGTAACTGTTGGAGAAATAGGAAAAAAGATAGAAGAAAAAATAAAGGAATATGGATTTAAGCCAGTTAGAAATTTGCACGGTCATCTTCTAGCGAGATATAATCTTCATGCAGGAATTTCGATTCCAAACGTAGCAAATGATAGTAGAATAGCTCTAAAAGAAGGGCAAGTAATAGCAATTGAACCATTTGCAACTGATGGAGCAGGGTATGTAGTGGATAAAGGGATTGGAAACATATATAGAATTGCAAAATATTCTCCTTTTGTAAAAGAAATTGAAAGAAAATTTGATGGCTTGCCTTTTGCGGAAAGATGGCTTCGCAGCATTTATGGAAACGATGCCTTCACTAAAATCTCATTTTTAATGAAAAGAAAAATTATAGCGCCTTATTTTAAGCTAGTAGATGCAGAAAATGGAATTGTAGCTCAATTCGAAGATACAATAATTGTAAAAGAAGGAGGATGCGAAGTAATTACTTAGCCACCTCCAACAGGTGGAAAAATTGCAATTTCATCTTCTTCATTAATAATCTCTTCTCCATTTGCATATTTATGATTTAATGATGCAAATGTAAAATCTTTAAGCTTTTCAAGCTCTGGATAATTTTCAAAGATTAATTTTAAAACATCTTTCAATTTTTTGCCTTTCTCTACTTCAAGGTAAATTTCATTTTTTCCAGTTATTTCTCGATGCAATGAATAAAACTTTACTTTTACTTTCATTTTCCGCACGCTGGGCAATTTTTATTTCTTTCTAAATCAATTAAATAATATGAAAGAAAATGGGCATCATATATTAGAAGTTTATTTTCAAGAGATGGTTTTATTCCAACTATATATTTTATTAATTCAGTCGCCTGTATTGTTGCTATTGTTCCAGCAACACTTCCAAGAATTGGCAAATTTTTTTCATCTCTCACTTTTGGAAAAATGCATTTCAGGCAAGCAGTTTTATATGGTATTATTACTGTTGCCTGTCCTTGCAATGCCCTGCATGCTCCATGGAATAGAGGAATTTTATATTTCAAGCACGCTTCATTTAATAAATATCTTGATTTGAAATTATCAAGGCAATCAACAACCGCATCCACTTCTTTAAGCAAGCTAATGTTTTTTTCACTTATTCTTTCCTTTATTCCAACTACTTCTATTTCACTATTAAATTTTCTAAGCTTTTCAACAGCAGAAAAAACCTTATCTTTTCCAATATCTTCTTCCCAGTGAATTATCTGCCTGTTGAGATTAGAAAGCTCAACCACATCATCATCTACAATTTTTATATATCCAACACCAGCAGATGCAAGATATAAGCATACTGCAGAGCCGAGCCCGCCCGCGCCAACAATCGCAACTTTTGCTTCCTTAAGCTTCTTCTGCCCTTTTTTACCCAAAATTGGAATTTGCCTTTCATATCTCATTTAATGGGCTCGGAGGGATTCGAACCCTCGATCTTCTGCTCGTGAAGCAGACATCATAACCTCTAGACCACGAGCCCACGCGGGCGTGGCGGGATTTGAACCCGCGACCACTGGCTTAGAAGGCCAGTGCCCTATCCTGGCTGGGCCACACGCCCTAAAATGATAAGCTTTTTTGTTTTTAAAATATTTCTTGTGGTTTACTCGTATTGAGCTGCTTCATCAATATATTCTTTTACTTCTCCATCTTTTATAAAAACAGGATGAGAAATTATTGTTCTTCTGCAGCAATATCTCCTTATATTTAATTCATCTAGAACTTTTTTTGAATCTTCTCCATTAATATAAACCCTCTTTTTATATTCTTCAAATGCAGAAGCAATGACTTTTCCACAGGTAAAACATCTTACAGGAATAATCATTTTTCACCTATACGATTTTTGCCTCTTCTTTCTCGCCCCTCTCCCAAGTTGCTTCTTTGGCTCCTTTCTCCTTACATCGCTCACAAGAAGTGTTCGGTCATACTGCATATAAAGATTCTTCAATTCTTCATCCTTTACAAAATCATAGATTGCTTTTGCTATTGCAGTTCTTACTGCTTCAGCCTGGCTTATTGGGCCGCCACCGCTTACAATCACATCTATATTTATTTTATCCTTGTATTTTTCAGCTAGCTGAATTGGCTCAGCAACAATCTGCTGGAAATATTTAGGATATGCATCAAGAAGAATTTTATTTATTCTTACAACTCCCTTTCCTTTTTCAATATAAGCTCTTGCTATTGCACTTTTTCTTTTTCCATATGATATTACTTCTGCCATTTTACACCCAAATATTCGGATAATTCTTTAAGGGTTATATAATTTGTTGATTTTTTGAAATCAGTTTTTTCTATTTGCTTGTCCGCAAGTTCAGGCGGCAAGCCAATAAATACCTTAAGCCTTTTATAAGCTTTTCTTCCCTTTGGTTGTTGATATTTAAGCATTCCTCTTATTGCTCTTTTAAGAATCATATGGGGCATCCTTGGAAAATATGGTCCTTTTCTTTTCATTCCTCCTATCTTCCTTTGCTCAATATATCTTTTTATTATCTCTTTTTTGTTTCCATTTATTATTGCTTTTTCTGCATTTACAATAAAAACTTCTTCACCCTGTAAAAGCATTTTTGCAACAACAGATGAAAGTCTTCCAAGAGGAGCGTCAGTAGCATCTATTACTCGCATTTAACCACCTAAAATTCTTAAATTACTTCCTTTAGGATTTTTCTCAATAATCTCAATTAAACTATAACATTTTCCTCCAGCTTCTTCTATTTTTTTTCTTGCTGATCTTGAAAATTTAAGGGCTGCTACCTCAATTTTTCCTGCTTCGCCCAATCCAAGAACTTTTCCTGGAACAACTGCTACTTCCCCTTCCTTCAAGTATTTTACAATTTTTCCAACATTTACTTCAGCATAGTTCTTTGAAGGCTTCTCTAATTTTTCTGCTATTGCTTCCCACACACGAGCATTGTTTCTTTTTGCAGCTTCTCTGAGCAAATTTATTGTTTTTATTAGTTGTATGTTGGTTTTTTTTCTTTTCATTTAGGCAAGTATAATGAACTATTTTATAAGATTTATGCTTTCCCAGGTTTTCTACACCTTTTATTAATATTTCTCTTTTGTTTAACCTGAAAATTTATTTCATACAATGAAGCAATTGCAAATTTATGCTATAGTTCTGTGCGGATTTCTAATTCCGTCCCACATGAAATTCTCAGTAGGTGGAACTCTTTTTGCATACTCATTCTTTTCTTTTAAAACTAAGAATAAATCTTTCCTTGCTACGATAAACAAAGGATTTCCTTCCTCACCATATTTTGCTATTTCACCATCTTCCTTTACTACAGTGAACATTGTGTAAGGAAATGCTGGATAATAGTCTAGGTTACCGTTAGTATACTTGCCTAAGGCATCACCAAAAACAAAATAACCATAAGATATGATTACATTCTTGAATTTCTGCATAAGCATTTTATGATTTTCTGGAGTATAGCCTAGCCCACTCGTCATTACATTTTCTACATTTCTCTTTTCACCAAAAAAATCTTCAAAAAATGCTAGCATCATCCATGCGCTTCTCATAAAGTTTATGTTTTCATCGTGTTCAAGAAATCTTCTTGTCTTCTCTAACTCTGGCTTAAAGTACTCTTTAAGTATTCTAGTCATTTCTTCCGGTCCTTTTCCAACGGCTTTTTCTATGATAAGTTTTAAACCTTCTTCCCTAAAGCTAACAAAATAAGGTATCCCACCAAGCATGTTAATCGCCTTCTCGTTGACGTCTTTATAGACACTAGCTGGTCCATGAATTATTGCATTCTTGATTCCCTTACCCTGAAGGTAGAAAGAAATGTATTCTCCCTGCTTGTTTACATAATCCTGGGACCATATACAATATTTTTGGGGACCTGTTGTGGCAGAAGAAAAGGAATATTTCTGATTTTTTAGTTTTAAAGGCTTAAATAGAAGCCAATTCGTTCTTAATAAATTTTGATCCACTTCTAGCTTTGATAAATTGAACAAAGTTTCTTCAAAATTACTAGAAATTAAGTCGTCTATTTTCTGCTTATCAAGAATTTTTTGCCAGTAGGGTGTATTTTTTTGATGAAACTCTAGAATCTGAGTTAAGTACAGTTCAACATCTATACTTTTCCCTTGATATGGAATAAAAGTTTCCATGTTTTAAAAATGAATATTCAAGTTTAAAAAGTTTTTGATTTTTATTTCTTTCTATAGAAAATTTTATATTTTTTTGATTATTCAAAAATATGGGGAGTGAAATGAGAGAAGAAGTTGAGAAAAGAGTAAGATATGTTGTGAATCTTTCTAAAGAAATTCCTTGGTATGCTGGAAAGTATAAAGAATTGGGGATAGATCCCGATGAAATTAGAAAACCTGAAGATTTACTTAAAGCTTATGAAAAAGGATTATATACAACTCCTAGTGACTTGCCAGAATTGGTTTATTATAAGCACCCCGAAGCTAAAGGACCTTTCTACACTTCTGGAACTACAGGAAAACCTAAGGAAATTTGGCTGAATCCTGATGATGTAACACGGGCAATATACCAAGGAAAAAAGTTACATGAAGCTACTTTATAGAAAAGTGATAAGATACTAAATTGCTTCCCAAAAGAGCCTGCAGTCTCTGGGTGGTGGTATAATCTTACACTGTCTGAACTTGGTTATTCCTTTTATCATCTTCCTGCTCAAGAGATAGGAAAAGACCCACAGAAATTTGTGGTATGTTACAAAGAATTAAACCCTACAGTCCTTACATGTCTAACAACTTTTGCTTATCGAGTACCTATACTCTTGGATCTAGAGAATAAAGGCATCTCTCAACTAAAACGCGTTATAGTTGGTGGTGAACCTTCTACGATAGAGAGAAGGAGAGCAATTTCTAGGGAATTGAATAATGCTTTAGTTTACGATCTCTATGCTTCTAGCGAAAACCTAATAATTGCTTATGAAAAAGTACCATTTACTGATGAGCACTTTGTTTTACTCCCCGAGACGCTAGTATTAATTGTTAAAGATGGTGAGCCTGTTTCAGTTAGTGAGGAAGGTGAAATAATATTAACTAACTTATATCCTATTAACTTATCTCATCCTTATGTACCACTTATAAATTATAAGATAGGTGATAGAGCAAAATGTTTAAAGAAAATAGGTGAAATCGTAATTTCACTTAGGGAAATAAGAAGGGAGGCAGCTTACCTTGCTGGAGTAAAGTTAAATCCGCAAGAAGTGGAAAAATGTATAGAGGAATTGACAGAATTAAAAGAAAAGCTAAGTGGAGAATATTTCATCATAAACTATTATGATGATGAAAGAAAAGCTGTTGGAGAAATAAGAGTAGAAAGTAAAAAACCCTTACCAATAGAAGAGAAAAAGATGATAAGTGAAAAGTTGAGAAAAAGGATTTATTCTAGTAATATCCCGGTTAAGACTCTAGTTGAGGTTATGAAAGACGCAAAACTTTTGATAGAAATAACTAATCCTGGAGAACTTTACAAGGGTTATGAGCAATATATTAAACCAGGAAAACCAAAAAGATTATTAGTGTTAACAGATGAGTAAATTCTTTTAGCGATTAACTTAATTTCTATCTTCTTTTTATCCCAATGAAAAAGAGTATTTCTTATTTTTTAAATTTTCAAATTCTTGATACTCCATACCCTTATAACAATTACTGCGGATGAAATGAAAAGCAATTTCATTTCTATTTTTGTTGCTAAAAGAATTTATATATCAAATATTTTATAGAAGCATGGAATTGGAGAAGCTAAGATTTGGAAGCGAGCTTGTAAAAAGAGGATTTGCGAAGATGCAGAAAGGAGGCGTAATTATGGATGTAACCAATGCGGAGCAGGCAAGAATTGCTGAAGAAGCAGGCGCAGTTGCAGTGATGGCATTGCATAAGGTGCCAGCTGATATAAGAGCAAGCGGAGAGGTTGCAAGAATGGCCGATCCAAAGAAAATAGAAGAGATAATGGATGCTGTAACAATACCAGTGATGGCAAAGTGCAGAATAGGTCATATAATGGAAGCAAGAGCTTTAGAAGCAATTGGAGTTGATATGATTGATGAAAGTGAAGTATTAACTCCTGCTGATAATTTTTTCCATATAGATAAAAGAAAATTTGTTGTTCCTTTTGTTTGTGGAGCAAGAAGTCTTGGAGAAGCTTGTAGGAGAATATGGGAAGGAGCAGCGATGATAAGAACAAAAGGAGAGGCTGGAACAGGAAATGTTGTTGAAGCGGTTAAGCACATGAGAATAATAAATTTTTCAATAAATAAGTTAAAGAAAATGAGCAAGGAAGAAATTTTATCTCTTGCTGAAAAATATTCTATTGCTTACCTTAAGCTTGGCGAGGAAGTTGCAAAAGATGGTATAAGCTATGATGAAATTGAAATATATGAAGGATATACTTTTCAAGAAATCAAAAAAGGAATTTATGAAATTCTGGAAGAAATAAAAAAACTTGGTAGACTACCTGTTGTAAATTTTGCAGCAGGCGGGATAGCAACGCCAGCGGATGCGGCGCTTATGATGCTTCTTGGCGCTGATGGTGTTTTTGTTGGCTCTGGAATTTTTAAATCATCTAATCCAAAAAGCTATGCCACTGCTATAGTTGAAGCAGTAAATAATTGGCAGGATGCAGAAGTTGTGGCGAGCGTTTCCAAGGGGCTTGGAGAAGCAATGAAAGGAGAGGAAATAGATAGGCTTGCTGAAAAATTGCAGATAAGAGGGTTATGAAAGTTGCTGTTCTTGCATTTCAAGGAAGTGTTGAGGAGCATGTTGAAATAGCAAATAAAGCAATCAGAGGCAGAGGATATGCTTTTCCAACTATAAAAAAAGAAGAAATAAGGGAAGCGAATGCGTTGATTATTCCTGGAGGGGAGAGCACTACAATAAGCAAATTAATGATAAAAAGTGGAGTTGCGGAAGAAATTAAAAGTTTTGCAAAAGCTGGAAAGCCAATAATGGGCACTTGTGCTGGATGCATAATTCTTGGAAAAAATAATCAAATTCCTTCTCTCGAGCTAATAGATATATGGGTAAAGAGGAATGCTTTTGGAAGGCAAAAAGATAGTTTTGAAGCAAAATTAAATATAAAAGGAATAGGCGAATTTAATTGCATTTTTATAAGAGCTCCTTTAATAGAAAAAGCTGGAAAAGATGTTGAGATTCTTGCAAAATTTGATGATAAAATTGTTATGGCAAGGCAGAAAAATATACTAGCTCTTTCTTTTCATCCAGAGCTTACAGATGATACAAGAATTCATGAGTATTTTTTAAAAATGGCTAATATATAACCATGGCTAAAATATTTATCACTCGCTACCTGCCAGAGGAAGGGATAAAATTATTAAAAAAGCATGAACTTGAGATATATGAAGGAGATGCTCCTCCAAGCAAAGAAGAGATTATAAAAGGAGTAAAAGGAAAAGATGCTTTAATATGCTTGCTAACTGATAAAATAGATGCTGAAGTTATGGAAAATGGGAAAAATCTAAAGGTTATAGCAAACTATGCAGTAGGTGTAGATAATATAGATATTGCCGAGGCAACAAAAAGAGGAATATTTGTAACAAATACTCCTGGCGTACTAACTGAAACAGTCGCAGATTTAGCTTTTGCTTTAATGATGGCAATTGCAAGAAGAATTGTTGAAGGAGATGCTTTCATGAGACAGAAAAAATTCAAGGGATGGGCTCCAATGCTTCTGCTTGGAAGAGATATATATGGAAAAACTCTTGGGGTAGTTGGTTTAGGAAGGATAGGAAAAGCTTTTGCAAAGCGTGCAATAGGCTTTTCAATGAATATTTTATATTATAGCAGGCATAGAGATGAGGAATTTGAAAAAGAGACAAATGCAAGATTTGTAAGCCTGCAAGAATTGCTTAAAGAATCTGATTTTATTTCACTTCATCTTCCTCTAACTAAGGAAACATATCATATAATCGGGGAAAAAGAATTAAAAATGATGAAAAAAACAGCATATCTTATAAATACATCAAGAGGCAAATGCATAGATGAGAAAGCACTTATAAAAGCATTAAAGGAAGGATGGATAGCAGGCGCAGCTTTAGATGTATATGAAAATGAGCCAGAAGTAAGTGATGAACTTCTTTCTTTAAATAATGTTGTCCTCGCCCCTCACATAGGCTCAGCATCATATGAAACTCGCTCAAGAATGGCAATAATGGTAGCTGAAAATGTGCTCGCTGCTTTAAATGGAAAAATACCTCCTCAATGCCTAAATCCAGAAGCAATAAAATATAGGAAAGGATAGGTTTTATTGCCTTCTTATTCTTTTCAAAGTTGCAGAATTTATAACTGTCTATCTTTAACTTCTACTAATGTATGAGCGTAAGGAAGAAATCGAAAAATTCAAAGATTCTTCGAGATGGTGGTAGCTATCCTCCAAAAATAAATATATATTTTCCATTATTACATAATGCATCTCGATTTGCAGAAAATGCTTCAGTTGAAATTCTTCAAGCAAGAAGGATTTGAAAGGAGAAAATGCAAAAAATGCAATGCTTATTTTTGGACAAGAGGAAATGAAGAGCTTTGTGGCGATGCTCCTTGTGTTGGCTATTCTTTTATAGGAAATCCTGTTGGAAAGAAAAGTGACTTGCATGATATGAGAAAAAAATTTCTTTACTTTTTTGAGAAAAATGGTCATAAAATAATAGATCGCTACCCTGTTGTTGCAAGATGGAGAGATGATATATATTTAACAATTGCTTCCATAGCGGATTTTCAGCCACATGTTACAAGTGGAATAACAAAACCACCTGCAAATCCTCTTGTAATTTCTCAGCCAAGCATAAGGTTAAATGATTTGGAAGAAGTAGGGAAAAGTGGTCGCCATCTCACTCTTTTTGAAATGATGGGTCATCATGCATTTAACAATGATGAAAAAATTTACTGGACAGAAGAAACGGTTGAATATTGCAATAGCTTTATGAAAGAAGTTGGTATAGAAGAATTGATATACAAGGAAAGTGAGTGGGCGGGTGGCGGAAATGCGGGCGCTTGCTTCGAAGTGCTTTGTGCTGGCCTTGAAGTTGCAACTCTTGTATTTATGAACTTGAAAGAAAGTAGCGATGGGGAATTTTTGGTTAAGGGAGAAAGATATTCAGCTATGCCTCTTAAAATTGTTGATACTGGTTATGGGCTTGAAAGGCTTGTATGGCTCACTAAAGGGAACGAAACAGTTTATGATGCAATATTTAAATATGCAATTGATGAAATAGCAAGCGAAGCAAAAAATCCGAGCAAGCAAGAAATATATGCAATTGCAGATCATGCTCGCTGTATTGCTTTTATGCTCTCAGATGGAATAGTTCCTTCAAACTCTGGAGCTGGTTATTTAGCAAGACTTGTTATAAGAAGGGCTCTTCGCTTTATTAAAAAAATTGGTTACGAAAGCTTATTTGATGTTGTGTCTTTGCATATAGATGAAATGGGAAAAGATTTTCCTGAGCTTAAAAAAGCAAGGAATAGAATAAAAGAAATACTTGAAATTGAGGAAGAGAAATTTAATTCACTTCTTGAGAGAGGAAAATCGATTTTATCTAAATATAAGGAAATTGGAAGAGAAGAGCTTATTAAATTATATGATTCACATGGAATTCATCCAGAAATTGTTAAGGAAATAAAACATGTTGAAATTCCAGAAAAATTTGAATCAATGGTTGCTGAAAGGCATTTAAAAAGTAAAGAAGAAAAAA
The DNA here is from genome assembly GCA_038818725.1 of Thermoplasmatota archaeon. Taxonomy (GTDB): domain Archaea; phylum Thermoplasmatota; class E2; order UBA202; family JdFR-43; genus JACIWB01. Next base: position 14,589 of record JAWAYL010000024.1, read on the forward strand.
AAGAAGAGAAAATTTATCCATTTAAAACATCAAAAATTTATTATGAAATGCCATATGAAAAAGAATTTGATGCAAATGTTATTTATAAAGGAGAAAATTTTGTAATTCTTGATAAAACAATTTTTTATCCTGAAGGAGGTGGAGAAAAAAGCGATACTGGCTATTTAATTCAAAATGGAAAAAGAGCAAGAGTTATAAAGGCAGAAAAAGCAGGAGATGCTATTTTGCATTATATAGAAGGAGAGATAGAAGAAGGGGAAGTAAAAGGAATAATTGACTGGAAAAGAAGATATGCAATGATGATTCATCATACCGCAACTCATATCATAAATTATTCTGCCCGCGAAACGCTCGGCGAGCACGTTTGGCAGGCGGGAAGCGAGCTTGATGAAAATGAAGCGAGACTTGATATAACCCATTATAAAAGGATAAGTGAGGAGGAGGCGAAAGAGATAGAAAGGAGGGCAAATGAAGTTGTCAGGAAAGGAATTGAGGTTAGAAAAAATTTTTATGAAAGAAATGAAGCGGAAAAGAGATATGGAATGAGACTATATCAAGGAGGGGCTCCAAAAAGCGATGTTATAAGAGTTGTTGAAATTCCTGGAATAGAAGCGGAAGCCTGTGGAGGAATGCATATTAATAATACAAGCGAAATAGGGTTAATTAAAATAATAAGCGTTGAAAGGCTACAGGATGGAGTAGAAAGGATAAGGTTTTGTGCGGGTGAAAAAGCAATAGAATATATTCAAAAGCAGGATGAAGTTATAAAAAAATTATGTGAAGTGATGAATTCACAGCAGGAAAAGCTGATTGAAAAAGCAGAGGAAATGGAAAAAGAAATAAAGGAATTGAGAAAGGAATTGAAAAAATTGAAGGAAAAAGCTGGCAAGGAAAATGCAGAAGAATATGAAGGAATAAGAATAATAAATCAAGATGAGCTATTGCCTTCTTCCATAAAAGAGCTTACTAAAGAAAAAGCAATTGTGATTTCATCAAGCATAAAAGAAGAGAATGCAATAATTACGATAGCATGCTCACCAGATGTTGCAATAGATTGCTCAAAAATTGTAAAAATGCTCTCTTTAAAAGGAGGTGGAAAGAGGACAATTGCTCAAGCAAGCATAAAAAAAGATGAAGTTGAAGAAATTAAAGAAAAGGCAATAAAATTAATTAAAGAAGAAATTAAAAAGCTAAAATAATATGGGCCGGTAGATCAGCTGGAAGATCGCCACCTTGGCATGGTGGAGGCCGCGGGTTCAAATCCCGCCCGGTCCATTAAATGGGTTTAGAGGAACTAAAAAGAATAGTTGATGAATATATGCAGAAAGTTTCTGGATTAAGAGAGCATTGTGATAGATGTCTTAAAACTAAAAGATGGCATGGAAATGTTGTTTTAATGGTTGTTGATGCTTGCTTTACTTCTATAGGTTTAAATTATTTTAATGCTGTTGTTCCAAAAGTTATTGAGTTTGATGAAAAATTTGTAAAAACTGGAAAAATTAAAAAGCTTGAAGAGCTTGCAAAAGCAGATATAGAGGAGCTAAGGAAAATATGGAAAAATAAAAGAAGCTGGATTGCTGCAAAAGAAATTTCTTCTTATCTTTCAAAAATATCAAGAAATGATAGAAATGCTTTGAGAAAATGGGCAAAAAATGTTAATCTTGAAAAATGGGAAGAAGATGGGATAGGAAAAATAAAAGGAGTTGGGTTGATAACAGTTCAATATTTGAGGATGATGGGAGGCATCGATACCTTAATGCCAGATAAGATTGTTAAAAGAGTAATAAATGATATTTTGGAAAAAGCAGGGTATAAAGCAATAGATGATGATATAGAATTTATAAAAAAAGGAGAGGAAATTGCAAGAATTTGTGGATATAAAGCAATAGAGCTTTGCTGGATGACATGGCTTGTTCAAAGTGAGGGAAATAAAATAAGGATGGAAAAATATGCGAGCATTTTAGATAAAATTTGAAAATATTTAAATAGAGTAATAAGATGAGGCAAGCGATATCTATAATTCGCCATTTGTAGAGCCATGCTCTTAACCCTTTTCCAATTAATTTTATATATGAAAAATGAATAAAAATAAAATGAAAAAAATATTTGGAG
>JAWAYL010000025.1:0-15550 GCA_038818725.1 Thermoplasmatota archaeon
ATAAATTCGGTGAATATAAATATCAGGGAAACACTGATTTAGTTGATTTAGCACCAGACGTATATATTGGGAGAGTTGCTTGCAGTAATTCGGATGATGTAAAGAATATCGTCAATAAAATAATTAACTATGAAAATATTGCCATAGAATTTCAAGATTGGTTTAGAAATTTAATAGTTTGCGGAGGCGACACATTCACGCCCGATGATGGCGATAAATCTGGAGTATATGAAGGAGAGTATTTAAATAGCATTGTTTTGAATAAAATGAAGGATTTTAATGGAATAAAGCTATGGGCATCTCTTCAAAATCTTGATGCATCTACTATAAATAGTTTTATAATTAATGGGGCTGGATTTGTTGATTTCAGCGGGCATGGAAATAAATTGGAATGGGCAACTCATCCTCCTCTTGATGGAAGAAAATGGATTGAATATAGAATTGCGCATGTTTTGCAAACAACAAATAAAGAAAAATTGCCCGTTGTTATAATAAATGCTTGTTCTTGTGGAAGGTTTGATTCAGGCGATTGTTTTGCATGGAAATTTTTAGATCATCAAAATGGCGGAGGAATAGCAAGTTTGGCAGCTTCTGGTATAGGATATGGAACATTTGGAACATACTCATCAAAGGCTTTCCTTGGATGGATGGAAGTAAATTTCTTCAATTATTATAAGCAGGGCAAAAAAGTTATAGGAGATATATGGGCATCTTCAATAAATGGATATATATCAGCTATTCCAAAGAAAGAAGATGCTGATTATAAGACAATTGAAGAATGGATGCTTTTTGGTGACCCAACTTTAAGGATAGGTAGCTATACTGGAGATGAAGTTTTTGTATATATTGATAAGCCATTAGCCGGATACTTATACATAGGAGACAATGAAATAATGAAAACAATTTTTGGAAGAACAATTATATTTGGAGGAATTACAATAGAGGCAAGGGCATATAATGCTGAGAGAGTTGAATTTTATATTGATAATTATTTAAAATATTCTGATGATTCAGCACCCTATTTATGGAAATTTGATGAGCCATGTTTTGGAAGGCATCAAATAAAAGTAGTTGCTTATGGTAAAGAAATAAAAGAGGCAAAAATAAGTGTTTTTATATTCAATATATGATAACAGTTGTAGGCCATATAGCTTATGATTTCATTTTTAATATAGAGAATTCACATTATATAAAAAATTTTAAAAAATGCTACGGAGGCGGCGGAGCAAATATTGCAGTTGGCTTATCTTGTTTAGGAAAAAAACCTCAACTTTATAGCATAGCTGGAAAAGATTTTAAAAAATATGAAAATTATCTGAAAAATTTTAATTTAAAAAATAAAATAAAAAGGAGCAATAAAAAATGTGCAAGAGCTTACATATTTAACATTGGAAACGAGCAAAAAACATATTTTTACTGGGGCGCGTCTGAAGAAATGAAAAATATGCAAGGAATAAAAAGCAATATTCTGCACATCTCTCCTTGTCATCCAAAACTTGCTATAAGAATGGTTGAAAAATCTAAATTTTGTGGTTTTGAGCCGGGTCAGGATTTAAAAAAATTCAGAAAAAAAGAATTAGAATATATAATTGAAAAAGTGGATATAATATTTTGCAATGAAAATGAGGCAAAAATTCTTAAAAAATATAAATTTGACAAGGAAATGATAATAACTCTTGGAAAAAAAGGTAGCATGATATATAAGGAAAGAAAGAAAATTCCACCAGTAAAAGCAAAATGCATTGATGCAACAGGAGCAGGCGACGCCTTCAAGGCGGGTTTTTGGTATGGCTGGCTTGAAGGTTACGATATTGAGAAATGCTGTAAGATTGGCTCAACTGTTGCATCTTTTGTAATTGAAAAATTTGGGGCACAAAATTTTCCAAAATATGAAGATTTTATAGCAAGATATGAGAAAAATTTTGGGAAACTTTAGCGATGTTCGTAAAATCCTTTTATATCAGAAAAGATAATTTCTTCATTATAAATTTTTAATCTTCCAAATGCCTTTCCCAGAAGATATGGTTTTAATTTTAACTCTTCAATAATGTAAAAAAATTTATATAATTCTATATTCATTTCAAGATTTATATCTTTATCATTTGCTGAAATAAAAATTTTCTCTGGCTTTTTTTCAATTCCAAATCTTTTCCAATCAAGAATTTCTATATCTGATTTTCCATATGGAATAAATATATGCTCATTTTGCCTAACAATATGCACACCTCCTAGCATTTCATATTTTCCTTCAACAAATCCATATATCAAAGCCATATCTCCCAAACTAAATTCCCCCCAGTCCCATTTTAACTGATAAAATTTTGCTATTCCCCAGTTGTGATCATGATATGCATTTCCCTCAAAAGAATATTCATTTCCATTATACCATATTTTTGCCTTTCCTTTTCCATAGGGGCATGCTACATACCAGCTCATCCATTGCCATTCATCAATGTTGCAAGAGCTCGCAAATCTTTCTCCTTGTGGATAAATTTCAAGATAAATTTTTAAATCATCTCCATAATATTCAACAAAAAATTTTCCATCTTCTTCATAAAATCTATTATTAAGAATGCTAACATTGCATTTCTCGTAATCAAGATGATATGGTATAAAAGGAAAAGAAGTAAAGCTACTTATGCATTCATTGCCTTTTAAAAAGAAAGCAAAGGAGCCAACAATGGATAGCAATGGATTATTTAAATCTCCAAATGTAAGAAAGAAAATCATTATTGCTTTATCCTCGTTTTTTATATTTGCATACCACCATTCATACCAGTATATTATATTTTCATCATCTTCATAATATTTAAAATGTGCTGCATCATTTATATCATAGCTATTTTTGCTAAACCCAGATGTTAGAGATGATGAAAAGATTAATACAATTATAAAAGCTATAATTTCTTTCTTCATGTCCAGAATTCCTCTATTTCCAATTCCTTAATTTTGCTTTTCTTTGGCTTTCCATCTTTTCTCCATCCTCTCGCCTTGAAATAATCTTCAAGCATTTCCTTTTCTTCTTCTTTGCTTACATAACTTCCTTTTGAAACCCCTTCTGGAATTGGAATATGCAATTTTTCTGGCAATCTGCAGTATTCTTTTTTCCATCCCGCCTTTATGTTAAAAATATGCTTTAAATTGCATATTCTCTCTCCTATTAAAAGCAGCTCCTCTTCTTTTATTCCCTTTCCAAGGCATGCATCTAACAGCTCATAAAAATCAAGCAAAAATATTTTTCTTGAAAATTTACAAACTCCAAGAGCATCATAAATTGCCATGAAATTCTCCATATCAGCTATTTCCTTCCCCTTATTTTTACTGCTAAACCTATCAACTCCTTCATACTTCCAGAACTTTCCAGTTAGCTCAAGAGCATATGCTCCAGAGCGAAGATGACATGCCCCTCTTGGCGAACTCATGAAAGCAAGAGCCATTCCTTTTATTCCACGAACATCATATGCAGGCGGCTCCAAGCCCCGAACGTGTACTGCATACTTTTCTGATCCTTTTATCTTTTGGCTTGCTATTTTTACTCCTTCTGCGAGTAAATTTCCTATCCCGTGCCTATTTGCAATCATTTTTATTAATTCAATTAGAGCATTTCCATCTCCAAATTTTGCTTCAAAACCAATTTCATCTTTCTTAACGAGACCATTTTCATATAAATCCATTAAAAATCCTATAACTCCACCAGCTGAAATTGTATCCATTCCATATAAATCGCATAACTCATTTGCTTTTGCAACATGCTCAATGCTCGCTACACCACAATTTGAGCCAAGAGCAAAAAGTGTCTCATATTCAACTCCATCGAGCATAAAATCTTTTGCAACAAATGCCTTTCCACATGGCTTAACACACTGTATGCATGCTTTATTTTTTACAGCATATCTTGGAGCCCAGTAGTAGGGATCGATTTCTTTCCTTTCATTAAATACTCCTTCCCTCCAATTTCTTGTTGGAAATGTTCCTCTTTCGCTATTCATCCATTCAAGAAATTCTCCTGTTCCATATTTTCCATCTTCTTCAAAAGAAGGATGATTTATCATTTTTTCATACCATTCTTCAGCAAGCTTTAAAAGTTTTTCTGGCTTTGCAACTTTTATATCTTTTGTTCCATCGATAGCTATTGCCTTTAAATTTTTGCTCCCCATAACCGCGCCAATGCCGCCTCTTCCCGCCTGCCTTTCATCGCAATCTACAATTGCAAATCTTACAAGTTTTTCTCCTGCGATGCCAATTGTTGCAACAACATCTATGCCCTCGTCTTTTTTTATTTCCTCCGCTGTTTTTCTTGTTGTCTCTCCTCTAAGATGCTCTGCAGAATTTATCTTTACTTCATCATCCCTTATCACAATATAGCTCAATTCTTTAGCCCTTCCTTTAATTATTATTGCATCATAACCCGCTTGCTTCATTTCAAATCCTATTCTTCCTCCCATAACTCCTTCATTCCATCCATTTGTTAAGGCTGATTTAGAAAAGAAAGAAGTCTTTCCAGCAGTAGGAACAGCAGTCCCAACAAACAAGCCAGGAGCAATTATCAATGCATTATCTGGTGAAAAAGCATCTATGGTTGCATCTACTTCCTTATTCATAAAATATGCTCCAAAGCCATCTCCTCCGAGATATTTAAGAATAAAACTTTCTCCAATTTTTTGCTTCTTTCCTTCCTCCTTACTTAAATCTATTTTTAATATATTTCCAGCATAGCACATTTTATCACCCTAATGAAATTGCATCTTGAGAGCAAAATTTTATACATTGAGGCGAGCCATTGCATAAGTCACATTTATAAGCCTTTTTTTCATGAATCCATACCGCATTTAAGGGGCAAGCCCGCTGGCATGCTTTGCAACCAATGCATTTTTCATAGTCTACATAAACAATCCCATTTTTCTTTTTCATTGCATCAAATTTACAAGCAGTGATGCATTCAAAATTGCAATCATTTCCATGAGTGCATACTTTTGGTATATCTTCAACAATGCTTTTTTTATCAATCCTTATTCCCGATTTTTTTGTATTTATAATTTTCCAGTGCCATAATGAGCAAGTTATCTCACAAACCTTACATCCAGAACAATTTTCAGGAATTGTTTTGATATACATCATTTATGAAATAAATAAGATATTTATAAGATTTTAGCAATCAAATTCTGGCAAAACTTTTTAAATTTAATATTTTAATTTATTTAGCAATGATAGAATTTGCAAAAAATGAATATAGTGATGAAGAAATATACAGCATACTTGTTCCTGAGATTAGAGAATGGTTTAGAAAAAAATTTAGAACATTTACTCCAGCACAGAGATATGCTGTAATGGAAATTCATAAGGGAAATAACACCCTTATTTCTTCTCCAACTGGCTCTGGAAAAACTCTCTCAGCTTTTCTCGCTGGAATAAATGAACTATTGCTTTTAGCAAAAGAGGGAAAACTTGAGGATAAAATATATATTTTGTATGTTTCTCCTCTAAAAGCTTTAAACAATGATATTGAAAGAAATTTAAAAGAGCCATTGAAAGAAATTTATAAGGAATATAAGATAAAGGAAGAGATAAGAATAGGTGTTAGAACTGGTGATACTCTTTCAAAAGATAGGCAGAAGCAAAAAGAAAAAACACCCCATATATTGATAACAACTCCAGAAAGCCTCGCAATCATTTTAAATGCTCCAATTTTTTCTAAAAAGTTAAAAGATGTTAAATGGGTTATAGTTGATGAAGTTCATGCTCTTGCTGATAATAAAAGAGGAGCTCATCTTTCCTTATCACTTGAGAGACTTGTTTATAAAATGGAGAAGGAGCCAATAAGAATTGGTTTATCTGCAACAATCCATCCAATGAAAGAAATTGCAAAATTTTTGGTCGGAGAAAATAGGAATTGTATAATTGTTGATGTAAATTTTCTTAAAAAAATGGATTTGAAAGTTATCTCTCCTGTAGATGATTTAATATATGTTTCATCAAAAGAATTGTCAGATGCTCTATATCATCTACTTTATAAATTAATAAAAGAACATAAAACAACTCTTATTTTTACAAATACAAGAAGTGCAACTGAAAGAGTTGTTTTCCATCTTAAAAGCAAATTCAAGGATTTAGAAAATAAAATAGAGGCTCATCATGGATCTCTTTCAAGAGATGTTAGGCTAAGAGTTGAGGAAAGATTAAAGAAAGGAGAGCTAAAATGTGTTGTTTCTTCAACAAGCCTTGAATTGGGAATTGATATTGGCTACATAGATTTAGTTATTTTGCTTGGTTCTCCTAAAAGTGTTACAAGAGCATTGCAAAGGATAGGGAGGAGCGGACATTTACTTCATGAAACATCAAAAGGGAGGATAGTTGTTCTTGATAGAGATGATTTAGTTGAATGTGTTGTTCTTGCAAAAGAAGCAAGAGAAGGTAAGCTTGATAAAGTTAAGATACCAGAAAATGCCCTTGATGTTCTTGCCCAACATATTGTTGGAATGGCGATAGAAAAGAAATGGAGCGTGGAAGAAGCACTTTCATTGATAAGAAAAGCTTATCCTTACAGAAATTTACCAAAAAAGGATTTGATAAAATTGCTTCATTATCTTGCTGGCGAATATGAAGAGCTTGAAGAAAAAAAAGTTTATGGAAAAATATGGTTTGATGAAAAAGATGGAGTTTTTGGGAGGCGCGGGAAAATGGCGCGCCCAATATATTATTTAAATATTGGCACAATTCCAGATGAAGTTGCTATAAAGGTTTATACTACAGATTATCATTATGTTGGTAAAGTTGAAGAACCATTTGCGGAGAGATTAAAAAAAGGAGATATATTTGTTTTAGCTGGAAATACCTATGAATTTGTTAAATCAAGAGATATGAATATTTTTGTTATTCCAAAGCCAAATACAAGCCCTACTATACCTTCATGGTTTTCTGAGCAATTGCCATTAAGTTTTGATTTAGCGATGGAAATATCAAAATTTAGGGGAAAAATAAAGAAAATGATAGAAAATGGTGAAAATGTTAAGGATTATTTGATGAAAGAATATGAAATTGATGAAAAGACAGCAATTGCTATAGAAAACTATTTCAGAGAGCAAATTCACTTTTTTATTCCAGATGATAAAAATTTGCTTGTAGAAATTTTTGAAAAAGATGGTTTTAGGCATATAATTTTTCATACACTTGTTGGAAGAAAGGCAAATGAAGCAATTTCAAGAGTATTTGCTTACAGATTAACAAAAAAATATAAAATAAATGTAAGAATTGCGATAAGTGATAATGGATTTGCAATAATATATCCTTCTTACAAAAAAGAGATAAATATAGAAGATATTATTTCTCTTTTTTCAACAGAAAAAATTGATGAAGATTTAGATAGTGCTTTAAGTGATACTGAAATACTTAAAAGAAGATTCAGACACGTGGCAACTAGAAGTTTGCTTGTTTTGAGAAATTATCTTGGATATGAAATGAGTGTTTCCAAACAGCAGAGAAATGCATCCATTCTTTTTAAAGTTGTAAATGAAATAGATAAAGATTTTCCTGCACTTAAAGAAACTTATAGGGAAATAAAAGAAGATGCAATGGATATAGAAAATGCAAGGAAATTTATAAAGAAGGCAGAAGAAGGTAAAATAAAAATTCTTGTTGAAAATTACCCAATTCCTTCTCCTTTCTCCTTTAACATGGTTGCAATTGGTTCAACAGATGTTGTTTTAATGGAAGATAGAAAGGAAATGATAAAGGAAATGCATAAGGAATTAATGGAAATGATAAAATGTATGAAATAAAAAAATATGGTATAAAAATAACCAACTTATATTCCATTTTGTTGGACGATATTGCAATAATTTCCGATTTGCATATAGGATATGAAGGAGTTTTAAGGCTTGAAGGAGCAATGATTCCAAAATATCAGAAGAAAATAATAAAAAGTAGAATAGAAGAAATAATTGAAAGATATAATCCAGATAAAATTATTGTAAATGGAGATTTCAAGCACGAGTTTGGAAGAAATTTAAAGCAGGAATGGAATGAAGTAAGTGAGCTTTTGGATTTTTTGATTAAAAAAGTAGATGTTATTATTGTAAGAGGAAATCATGATAATTTTATAAAAACAATTGCAAAAAAATTCAATGTGGAAGTTAGAGAAGAATATGATTATGGGGAAATAAAATTTGTTCACGGTCATAAAGAAGCAAGAGGAGAGAAAATAGTAATAGGACATGAGCATCCTTCTCTTTGTCTTAGGGATAAAGTGGGTGTTTTAGCTAAACTGCCATGCTTTCTTGTAAGCAAGGAAATAATTGTTCTGCCCGCGATGAGCCCACTGGCGGGCGGAACAGATGTTTCATCTGCGATAAATGAAGAATATCTCTCCCCGATATTGAAAAATTATGATGTTGATAGAATGGAAGTATATGCAATAAGTGATGAATTAATGCATTTTTCTTCTATAGGAAAAATAAAGAAAATTTTCTAAAAAAAGTTTTATATCTCTCTTTTATAAATTTTTATGAAGAGAGTAAGAGTTAGAATATATGGAAGGGTTCAGGGAGTATGGTTTAGAGTTCATACAAAAGAAATGGCGGATAAGCTTGGCTTGGGTGGATGGGTGAAAAATATGCCTGATGGAAGTGTTTTTGCTGTTTTTGAAGGAGATGAAGAAAAAATAAAGGAAATGATTGAATGGTGCCATCATGGTCCTCCTCTTGCAAGAGTTGAGAAAGTTGAGGTAGAGGAGGAGGAATTGCGTGGAGAAAAAGATTTTAAAATAAAATATTAGCCTATTTCCAATCCTATTTTTTTAATTTTTTCTTCTATTCCTTCAATTCTTCCATGTAAATATGCTATTTTGCAGTAAGGCGTTGCATTTTTCATTTTCATCAAGATTTCTTCGTCAAGCTTTACGTATTTAGGAGCAATATGCCCAAAAGCTACATTTTTTTCAATTGCAATCTCAGTGAAGCGAGGAGCATAGTGCCCGCCACCAATGCCTATTGCAGAAGTTTTTTTCTCTTCAAATATTTCAAGAATTGTCTCACCTATTGCTTTGCAAGCTTTTTCATCATTCCATTCCTGTGTTGTGCTTCCCACTTCTATGAAAAAAGAGGGTTTTTCTAAATAGGGGCCGTGATGTGTTGCTTCATAGCAAACTTCATATTTTTCTAAATTTTTCTCCTTAAGAATTTTGAGAGCACTTAACATTAGAAAAGGATTGCATTTTACCAATTCATAATTTTTTCCACCATATTCTGCAATTCCAAAATTTCCTATTGCATGCACACTCAATGTTTTTCTACTCTGCAATGATGCATGACGGGATGCAAAAATTAATGTATCAATTTTATATCCTTTTTCCTCTATTTCTTTATCTATGTTATCATGATATATATGCAAATCATCTATAAAGTAAAGCAAGAAATCATCAGAGATATAAAATTCTTTTTCCATTTTCCATTTTCTTGCTTGTAATATAAATTTTGAAATGTTGATACTTGCTTCATCCTCTTTTGAAAAAACTATACAAAGCATAAAGAAATATTAAATAGATAAAAAATATTTTTTGGTAATGCCATTGAACAGAAGCAAAGAAGAAATAGAAGCTTTCATAAGAAAATTAGAGCAACAAGCTTTAGAAACAGCAGAAGAAAGACATCCAATTTATGTTGAAGCTGGTTTAAAAGACGCTAAACTTATTCTTGATGTTGGATGTGGCTCAGGAGCTGTAACAAAAGATGTTTGCAACCATACAAATGGAGAAGTTATTGCAATTGATGATTCTTTTGAGATGCTTGAAATAGCAAAAAAAATTCTGCAGAGCGTAAGAAACGTTAATCTATGCTTAGGAGATGCTCATTTCCTCCCTTTTAAGGATGAAACATTTGATATTGTTACTTGTAATCTTCTTTTTATGTGGGTGAAAGATCCGCAGAAAGTAATAAATGAGATGGCAAGGGTTACAAAAAAAGGTGGAAAGGTTGTTGCAACTCTTGAGCCAGATTTTGGAGGAAAAATACACTGGCCTCCTTTTCCAAAAGTTGATGAAATATTTTCAGGAAAAGCGATAAAAAATAGAGGAGGTGATCCATATATAGGAAGAAAATTGAGGATGCTATTTGTAAGAGCTGGTTTAAAGACAAAAATAGGGCTTGGAAACAAGAGAGTTTGGAGTTGTGAAGAAGATAAAATATCGTTTCTAAGAGCAAAAAATTTTTATGAAAATGTTTTGAGAAGAGAAGGATTAAGTAAGGAAGAAATAGAGGAATGGGAAAAACAGCATTTAAAATCTATTGAAGAAGGAATTGAATTCAATTTCTTTCCTCAATTCTATGCAATAGGGATAAAGGAATAACTATTTTTTCTTTAGAATCAGCAATATTGAAGGAAGCAATGTCAATGATGCAATGAAAGAATAAAGAATAGTTAGGCACATTATCACTCCAAATTGTCTTTCAGGCGGCATCGGCGAGAAAATAAGCATTGCAAAACCAGCGATTGTAGTAAGGGCGGCGCCAACTATGGCAGAGCCAGTTGAAGAAATGATTTCAATAACACTTTCTTCGCTTTTATCTGATTTTCTGAATCTATCGGTTATATGAATTGAATAGGTTATTCCTAAACCAATTGTTAGAGAAGTAACCATTATTGTCATAACATTTAAAGAATAGCCAATCAATGCCATGCTTCCAACTATCCATATTGATGCAATCCCAACAGGAAGAATGTTTAAAAATCCAAGAATTAAATTTTTATATATCAATGCAAGAATTATCGCCGAAATTAATATACATACAACTGTTGAAGTAATCTGATTTTTTACAAGTGAAGAAGTAATTGTATAGGTTAATATAGTTGGTCCAGTTGCTATTGCATTTCCTACCACATCTTCTTTAAGTTGATTGTAAAATTTCTCTATATTTTTATTTACATCACCGCTTGCTGAAATCGCGTTATTATAAATTATAATAATTGTTGCATCATATTCACCATTTACCTTATGCAAAACCCTTCTTGCATCTTCTTTATATTCACTTTCATATAGATAATCATAAATATTTTTTACATCTTCATCTCTTTTTGGCAAGCCATCTTCGCCTATGTTAAATTTCTCTGAAATTGTTTTATTTTCTTTAATTGCTTTCTCAATCACACCAACTATTGATAAAACTTTTATTTCTCCATCCGGATTTTTTAAAATAAATTCATCATCTCTCATATTCCTTTGCATTTCTTTAATTTCTCTTAAAGTTTTAACTTTTGTAACATTTTCTTCTATCAATAAATAATCCTCATTCTGACTAAAAAATGGAAAATTACTGCTTATTTTATTTAAAGTTTTTATTGAAGCACTTTCCTCTGGCAAGAATTCTTCTATTCTGAAACCAGTTTTTATATTTGAAATGCTGAAAAGCATTATAAATGTAATAATAATAAAGAATAAAATAACAATCTTTGGTTTTTTAACAACAAAAATTGAGGGCTTTTTAATCAAAAAATCAAAAGAAAAAGAACTTTTAGTATATAAATCGCTTTTCTTGTCAATAAAATATCTTATTGAAGCAAGAAGAGTAATTGTTACAATAAAAGTATATGCAATTCCAAGAGCACATAAAAAGCCAAAATATCTTAGAGGAGGAATTGTTGCAGTGAGGAATGATAAAAATCCGACGGATGTTGTAATTGTTGCAAGAAATAAAGCAGTTCCTGTATTTACTATTGCATTTTTTATTGCTTCACCTGCCTTTTTACCATTATTTCTTTCCCCTATATATCTGTGAAAAAGATGTATAGAATAATCTACACCAAGCCCCATTATAAGAGGCATTATTGCAACAGATAAAGCATTGAAATTTATATGTAGGATAGACATTGTTCCAAATGTCCATATTAAAGAAATAAAAAGACCAGTCAGTGATAATAAAACATATGATATCTTTCTGAAATCCAAAAATAAAAGAAATGTTATTGCAATGAATATTCCTATCCCTATTATTCTATTTGATTTATCAGTCAATTCATTTATTTCATATGATATTATTTTTTCTCCAGTAATTTCAAACTTATCACTTTTTATATTTTTTAATTTCTCATAAAAATAAACAAAATCAGATGAATTTATATTAGCGATGGCAATTGTTGATTTTGCATTCATGTTTTTATAATCTTTTGATAAAAGTATAAGAGCAGAGTTTTTCATTTCATTCATGAATTCAGGTTTTATAAAAAATACAAATGAAGAATTTATTGATTCAATCTCCACCCATAGCTTATCTATGTCTTTCAATGACAGATTATGGTTTAAAAAATCCATACCAATAATTTTTTGATCTAATGCAAGCCCCAGCCACGGCAGGAAATATTTTCTTATGCCAAATTTAATATCAACTAATTTTGTAGGAATTTCCATGCTTCCAAATCTTCCTATTCCAAATTTACCAATTTCTTCCTTATCAATTTCAATAACTATTTTGTTTTCTAAGAAATAAAATTTGCTTATTTCTAGTTTAATTGGAAAATATGTTCCATTGTTAAAAACCCATAAATAAACATTTGACTTAATATCATAATTTTTCTTCAAATTTTCTTTTGGCCCGGCGCCAAATATCCATATAGCTGGCAAATCAAATCTTGCCGATATTTTATAAGGAATTGAATTGCTTCCTATCTTGCTTTTAAATTCTATAAACCATTCATATATATTCACTCGAGAATTTTTTGGAATTCGATAATATTCGATATAGAAAAAGATTTTATTCTCATTTTCTCCCATATAAAGAGATTTTAAGTAATTGCCTGAAATATTGCTTTCTCCTATTTTAATATCGCTATAATTCTTTTCATACATCAAATCATTTAATGCATAAATTATTTCTTCATCGGAGCAATCTTTTATGCTCTTTCCATATTCAATTTTGCATATAGTATCAATAATGCTTGCAATACTCACAAGGCTAACATTTCCAAATTTTTCAATTTCTTTTAATATATTATAAATCTCTCTTATAGAAGAAACTTCTAAAACATTTTCGTTCTCAAAACATATCATTATTGATTCCGAACCACTGCTGAAATAATTCCTTATCCTTTTTTCCGCTTTCACAACTTCATTATCAGGAAGAAAATCATTAAGAGAAGTACTCATGTTTATAAATGGAATAAATAGAGAAAATAATATAGTTATAAAAATTGCAAACGCAATGATTGCTAAAGCCCTCTTTTCAATAATTTTGCTTATGCTTTCAAACACATGGTCTATAATTTTTCAATATTTAATTTTATCGTGATTCTCATAATTTTCATAAATTCCAATAATTTCTCATGAAATTTTTAATTTCTCTTACTATTTCCACGCAATTTTTTCCTCCCGCATGTTTTTCAAAGCTAATCTGCTCGCCTAAAAGATGAGCTACTTCAATTGCAACTCCTTTTGCAAGATTACTTGCTACATATCCTCCTTCAAGAACACAAACAATTTTACTTTGGATTTTTTTGAATTTATCTATTATCTCGCCATAAAAATCTAATCCAAGAGAAAGCCCTCCTAGTGGGTCTGCATGGTGGCTATCAAATCCTGCAGAAATAAGGATAAAATCTGGTGAAAATTTTTCAGCAATTGGAAGCATAATTTCATCCATAATTTGCCTAACACAATCTTCATTGCTTCCATATGACAAAGGAGCATTAATTGTATATCCCTCTCCTTCTCCAGCTCCTATTTCCTCTATTCTTCCAGTCCCAGGATAATGTGGATAAAGATGAAATGATTGATAAAGAACATCTGCACGCTCATAAAATATATCCTGAGTTCCATTTCCATGATGCACGTCATGGTCAAAAATTAAAACTCTTTTTCCTCTTTCAGCAAGCCAGTTCGCAGCAATTGCTACATTATTAAAAATGCAAAATCCCATCGATGCATGTGTTGTTGCGTGATGGCCCGGCGGGCGCACAACCGCAAAGGCATTTTTATCTCTTCCTTTAATTATTTCCTCGCATGCTTTAATAACCCCACCAACAGCAAGTTTTGCAACTTCATATGAAAACTCGTTTGTATAAGTATCAATATCAAGCCATCCAATTTTTTTTGCTCTTTCAATCATCTTTTCATCATGAACTTTTTTAATTTCCTCTTCGCTTGCTTCATATGGCTCAATAAAACTCAATTTTTCATAAAATGGCATTTTTTTGAGAAATTCAACTATTGCAACAGCACGAGATGCATTTTCTACATGTGCTGGATTATCATGAAGCAGGAATTTATCTGAATAAATTATAAGGGTCATAAGAATAAATATTAATTTGCTATTAATTTTTTGCAAATTGCTTTTTCAATTGCTTTTTCAATAACTTCTTCATTTATGTTTTTTTCCATTTCTTTTATTTCTTCAATTTTTGCTCTTGTTGCAGGATGTTTTGCAACCATAAAGGAACAGCAATCTGGCATATGCTTTATTGAAATTTCATATGTCCCAATTCTTTTTGCCAAATCAACAATTTCATTTTTATTCATTCCAAGAAGTGGAGATAATACAGGCAATGAAGATGCTTCATATATGCATGAGAGATTTTCAATTGTTTGAGAAGCAACTTGTCCTATGCTATCGCCAGTTACAACTGCTTTTGCTTTTTCTCTTTTAGCAACCTTATTTGCAATTTTCATCATTACACGCCTATAAACTATCATTCTATATTTTGCTTTTATATTTCCGATAATTTCATTTTGAACATCTGAAAATGGTAAAATATAAATTTTTGTTTCACCCTGAAAGCGAGAAAGTATTTTTGCAATTTCCTCAATTTTATTTGGATAAACTATAAGATTTTCATTATAAAAATGCAAAAAAATATTTTTACAACCTCTTTTCATCATAAGGAAGGAAGCAACTGGCGAATCTATCCCACCTGAAATTAAAGATATAACCTTCCCCTGAACCCCAACAGGCAGGCCGCCAATTCCCTTTATTTTTTCTGTATAGATATATGCTTTATTTTTGCATATTTCAATGAATATTGTTAGTTCTGGTTTCTCAAGATTTACTTTTTTATTCAATTTATTTTTTATTTCTTCCCCTAAAATTTTATTTATTTCTTGTGAGCTATATGGAAAATTCTTATTTTCTCTTTTTGTTGAAATTCTGAAGCTTGTAAAATTTATTTTTTTAGATAATTCAATTGCCTTATTTTTTATTTCATCAATTTCAAGCTTTACCTCAATTGCTTGAGAAAAATTTTCTATTCCAGGAATATTTTTAAGAATTTCTGGATTGCCATTATAAACTATTATTCTTCCATGCTCTCTTCTTATTTTTGCTCCTTTAATCAATTCTTTTATGTTTCTGATGAGATTTTCTTCAAAAAAAATTCTATTTTTTCCCTTTATTCCTATTTCCCCATAATGCACAATTATCATTGATAAACAAATCCTACATTTTTAAAACTTTTTCCATATCAGCGGGGTTGTCGAACAATTTAAAAAATTTAATATAATTCTAATAAATTATCAATAAAGGGGATGGGAAAATGAAGAAGAAAAGAAATGGTTATTGGGAGAAATATAACAAAA